>JALHLM010000198.1 GCA_022844585.1 Pirellulales bacterium
CGCACGCTGCGCAATCATGTGCTGGGCATGCAGAAGTCGGGCGAGTTGCTGTACCTCAGCGTCGATCAAATGGCGGGCTTGGATCGCCAGTTTCTGGTCGAGCGGCATCTGATCAGCCGCGAGCATGCCGAAGCCGAAGGCGCGCGCGGCGTGGCCATCGATGTGCGCGAGCAAGTCAGCCTGATGATCAACGAAGAAGATCATCTGCGCATTCAAGTGCTGCACAGCGGCCTCAGCCTGCAGGCGGCCTGGGAGCAGATTCGCCAGGTGGACGACGTGATCGAAAGCGGCGTAACGTACGCCTTCAGCGAGCAATTCGGCTATCTGACCGCCTGCCCAACGAACGTCGGCACGGGAATGCGCGTCAGCGTGATGCTGCATTTACCGGCGCTCGTGATCACACGGCAACTCGAAAAACTGTTCCGGTCGCTGCAGAAGATCAATCTCGCCGTGCGTGGCCTGTACGGCGAAGGTTCGCAGGCGATGGGCGATTTCTACCAGATCAGCAATCAGATCACGCTCGGGCGCTCGGAAGACGACCTGGTCAAACAAGTCGGCGACGTGGTACCGACGATCATCGACTACGAGCGCAAAGCCCGCGACTTCCTGGTCAAGGAAAGCCACGAGAACCTGCACGACCGCGTGAGCCGTGCCTATGGCATTCTGCGCACAGCGCAGACGATTAGCTCCGAGGAAACGATGATGCTCCTCTCCAGCGTGCGGATGGGCATCAACCTCGGCCTGATCCGCGACCTGGAAATCCCCACGGTCAACAAGCTCTTCATCTACACGCAACCGGCGCACCTGCAGAAGATCAGCGGCGCGGAACTCAGCACCGCCGACCGCAACATCGAACGCGCGCGGTTCCTGCGCCGGCATCTCAACCCCACAGACGGTCAGGGGGCGGCCGAGAAGAATTAGGCTTCGCGCCTTCGACTTGCGGAGCAGGAACTCACTATATGCCGACATTGGCATCTAAACCGAGACTGCGGTTCCGACTACGGTCCTTGCTAGCCGCTGTAGGCGTTTGGGCCATCTTCCTGTCGTGGATTGCCTACAGTTGGAAGCGGATCAACGACCGCCGGGCGTTTCGACATGAACACCCGGCGGCGATGATGTACACACCAGACGGAAATCCCGCGAACGTGCCGGAACTACTCTGGGTGTTTGGCGAGCGCTCCACCCCCGCCTGGAATAAGAACTTCCTCAGCGAATCCGAATTGACCGAAGCAGCACGGCTCTTTCCCGAGTCGAAGTTCCGCAACAGTCGCAACTTTTCGCGCTGACGCCGGCAATCTCGCCTCACGCGACGGCTATTCCGGTTCCGTGAACGTAGCATCGTCGACCTTGTCGAGCGCTTTGAACTCGGTAATCGTTTGTTCGATGATCTTTTGGCCGTCGCGCGAAATCTCCACGAGCGCGGATCGCTTGATGTCGCCAAAACTCTTGTATTCGCCATAGGTGGTTTCCTGCGCGGCCTCTTCGCCCATAAAGCCGATCACGTTCGCCACTTGCTTGATCGGCAAGCCCGACTCCCGGTCGAAGTAGAGCTTGAAGTCCTTTTTGTCGGGACCGGTGATCTTGACGACGTCAGCGGTTTTTTCACCCACCTTCTCTTCGCCGGCCGATGCGAGCTGAAACGCCGCATCTTTCATCGGCAGCAGCGCTACCGGCGTCCAGGAGAGATAGAAATTCCGCTTTTCGTTCGCCAGGTCATTGGCGTCCAACTCCGAGGCCATACCAGCGAAATTCCTCCAGCCCTTGTCGCCGGAGATCACGGTGACGGCTTTGAACGGATTGCCGCCAAAGTTCCCTTCGAATTCGGTTCGCATTTTGTCCGGTCCGGCTGTCGTGCCGCTGGTGGTGAACTCGCTCTCGTTGCCGCCGAAGTTGAGAGTTCCCTCGGCTTTCCACGACGCCGCCTTCAACTTGGCGAGGTTTTCCGCGCCGCCCGCGGCCGCAATGGCCTTGTCCAGGATTGCCATCGCCTTGTCGTCGGCGCGCAACGGGGAATTCAGCACGGACGCCAACATTAGAGCCAATAGAGGGAGCGCGAACCGTCGCATCGATGCACCTCGCGTGTAAAAATCTGCGAGCCTGCGCCGCCCTCGGCGAGGGATTAACCGCCAGCCCGCTCCTTGAAATCCTTCGCAGTCTACCGGCGCAAAGGCCGAAGTCAAACTAATTGTCGATCGTTCGGAGTGCGGAAAAGTCGAACAGGTTGCGGCTATGAACTAAGCCAATCTTCTATCCGCAAGTTCGGTATCCGCTCAAAGTCAGGCGTATTGTGCGTGACGAGCGTTAAGTCGTGCGCTAGGGCAACGGCGGCGATCATCAGATCAAGCTGTGGGACGGCACGTCCCTTCCTGGTAAAAGCTCCTTTATGAATTCCGTAGATTTCGGCCCACTCCAAGTTGAAGTTGAGCACCGGAACCTCTCGCCTCAGGTCGTCAATTGACCGAAGCAAGCGGCGTGGATCCGGGATCTTATAAGCGCCAGCAAATAGCTCAGCTAGCGTTATCGTTGAAACGGCAATATTATCGACGCCGTACTGAACGAGTCGATGCGAGAGCAGTCCACCGCGGCGCATGAAAGCCGAACAAGTATCTGTGTCGAGCAAAAACTTCATTGGTCGACCTGCTTCGGCGGATAAATGCCTTTTCGTTCCAAATAAATTTCCTCCATGATTCGATCCCACTCCGGCACGTCCGCCAGAATCCCCTCGAGTCGGAACCACCCCCGCTTTTCATCGGAGCCTTCAGGAGTCGGCGATGCCGCGACCTCCAATTCCACTTCCACCTCTTGTCCATCCGGCACGCCAAGGTCCTCGGTGAATTCCACCGTCCGCCCATGCACCACCCCACGTAATTTTTTCATCATGCTAAAACCCTCCGCGAGTTGAACGTCTCCAGGGCTATTATACCTCTCGGCCCGGGCCGGCCGGCAAGACGGCTTGCCATGCTTCGCTTCGATCCAGCCGGCCGGAGAGCCCTCCCCGGCGTGGCGTTCATCCTGCATACTGCTACCTTTCCAGAACGAAAGGATGCCCCCGGTGCGTTGGTCTCAGACGTTGATCCCGACCCTCAAGGAATCGCCCGAGGGCGCGGAAATCCCCAGCCATGTCTTGATGCTCCGCGCCGGCCTGATCGGCCAGGTCATGGCGGGCGCGTACACCTATCTGCCGCTCGGGCTGCGAGCCCTCAAAAAGGCGGAGCGGATCGTGCGCGAGGAAATGGACCGCGCCGGCGCCGTCGAGTTGCTGATGTCCGCGCTAACGCCCATTCAACTGTGGGAACGCACCGGTCGCGTGGCCGCTTTCGGCAACGTGCTGATCAACTTCAAGCTCAACCGTGCCGGCCGACAAGTGCATGTCGCGCTCGGGCCGACGCACGAAGAAATCGTCACCGATCTCGTTGCCAAACACGTCTCCAGCTACCGGCAACTGCCGCTCACGCTATACCAGATTCAAACCAAGTTCCGCAACGAGGAACGCCCACGGTTCGGTATTCTCCGCACCAGCGAATTCCTCATGAAGGACGCGTATAGCTTCGACACGTCGGTCGAAGGCCTCAACGCCAGCTACGACAAGATGTACGCGGCGTATTGTCGCATCTTCGAGCGCTGCGGCTTGCAATATCTGCCCGTCGAGGCCGAGAGCGGTCCCATCGGCGGCGACGCCAGCCACGAATTCATGGTCGTTGCCGACAACGGCGAGGACCGCGTCGTCCATTGCGCCTCCTGCGGATACGCCGCCAATCTGGAACGGGCCGATACCGGTGATCGCACCGTGAAGGCCGAGCCCGGCGATTTGAAGCCGCTCACCAAGCTCGATACGCCCGGCACGACCAGCATCGAGCAGGTCAGCAAGCTCTTAAAGTGCAAGCCGCGGCAGATGATCAAGACGATGATCTACGAAGCCGACGGCCAGCCGATCGCGGTGTTGCTGCGCGGCGATCACGAGGCCAACGAAGGCAAGATTCGCCGCGCCCTCGGCGCGAAGTCGGTCGAGCTCGCATCGCCGGAAGTGATCGAACGTGTCACCAAGGCCCCCGTCGGGTTCGCAGGTCCGGTCGGCCTGGAGATTCCGCGCTGGGCCGATCATGACGTCGCCGCGCTACGCAATGCGGTCGTCGGCGGCAACGAGCAGGACAAACACTACGTCGGCGCGAATCTGACGCGCGATTACACCGTCGATCACTTCGCCGACCTGCGCAACGCCGACGCCGACGATCCCTGCCCCAAGTGTGCAGGCAAACTCGCGCTGCGTCACGCGATCGAAGTCGGGCATGTATTCAAGCTCGGTACCAAATACAGCGAAGCGCTCGAAGCGCGATTTTCGGACGAGAAGGAACAACTCCGCACCATCATCATGGGTTGCTACGGCATCGGCGTGAATCGTATCATCGCCGCGCTGATCGAAACGCAGCACGACGCCGACGGCATCATCTGGCCCATGGCGCTCGCGCCCTACGAAGTGTTGATCTGCCCAATCAAAGCCTCCGACCCCGAGGTGATGAAAGTCGCCGACCAATTGCACGACGAGCTGCTTGCGCAGGGCGTCGACGTGTTGCTGGACGATCGCGACCAACGCCCCGGCGTAAAATTCAAAGACGGCGACCTGGTCGGCATTCCGCTCCGCGTGGTGATTGGCGACCGCGGCCTCAAGGACGGCCAACTCGAATTGAAATGGCGCACAAAAAAAGAAGCCGGAATGCTGCCCCTCGCCGGAGCAGTCGAAAAGATCGCCGAACTGGTGAGTCAAGCAAAGCGACTCAACTCCAATTGAAACGCAGAGGTGCGGAGACGCAGAGGGGGATGAAGTTTGGTAGTTTATCAGAGTCCGCTTCCGTGTATTCCGCAGCCGACCTCCTCCCTCTTTCGCGTAGTTCGCGTATTTCGCGGGCAAAACCTCTCTCCTAACTCCGCGTCTCTGCGTCTCCGCGTTGAAAAAGGCACTCGACCGTGATGGATCACGAGAAACCACGACTTGGCCTCTTTGCCGGCTACGGCGTTGAGTTGGAATACATGATCGTCGACGCCGAGTCGCTCGACGTGCGGCCGATCGCCGATCAACTCTTGGCCGCGCAGGCGGGCGAGATCGTCTCCGACGTCGAACTCGGCCCCGTCGCCTGGTCGAACGAACTGGTGCTGCACGTCATTGAGCTCAAGACGAACGGGCCGGCGGAATCGCTCGCGGGACTCGCCGCGCAGTTTCAGGCGTCGGTCCGCAAGATCAACGATCATCTCGCCTCGTTCGGCGCGCGGTTGATGCCCTCGGCGATGCATCCCTGGATGAATCCCGCCACGGAAACGCGACTCTGGCCGCATGACTACAACGCGGTGTACGAGGCGTTCGACCGCATCTTCGGTTGCCAGGGCCACGGTTGGTCGAACTTGCAGAGCGTGCACGTAAACCTGCCCTTCGCCAATGACGAAGAATTCGGGCGATTGCACGCGGCGATCCGCGTGCTGCTTCCGCTGCTGCCGGCGCTGTCGGCGAGCTCACCCATCGTGGAATGCCGCAACAGTGGGTTTCTCGACTATCGCTTGGAGGCCTATCGCACGAACGCGGCCAAGATTCCATCGATCTCCGGCGCGGTCGTGCCCGAGCCGGCGTACACGGAGGCCGAGTACGATCAGCAAATCTTTCAGCGCATCTACGCCGACATCTCCCCGCACGATCCGGAAGGCATTCTGCGCGATGAATTCCTGAACGCCCGGGGTGCAATTGCGAGATTCTCGCGCGGCGCGATCGAAATCCGCGTGCTCGATATCGCCGAATGCCCGGCCGCCGATCTGGCGGTCGTGGAATTGATTGTGGCCGTCCTCAAGGCCTTGGTGGAAGAACGCTGGTCGTCGCTGGCCGAACAACAGGCCGTCGCGACGGCGCCGTTAGCAGAATTGTTGCGAAACGTCGCGCGCGCCGGAGATCAGGCCCAAATTGCGATGCCCGGCTACGCGCAACTGTTCGGCCTGCCTGATCGCCCCGGCCTTACCGCCGGCGAATTCTGGCACGCGCTCGCGGATCGCACGAATGTCCGTCAACAACTCGACGCGCCCGTCCGCGAGGCATTGAACACGATTCTCAAGCAGGGCCCGTTAGCGCGACGCATCTTGCGGGCCACTGGTGATTCTCCGTCGCGCGGGCGACTGGCGGAAGTCTACTGCCGCCTCTGCGAAAACGTGGCTAACGGCGAGATGTTCGATGGCAATGTTTGACGCCATCGTCATCACCTGCGAGCACGGCGGGAACGAAGTCCCGCCGGAATTCGCCGCACTGTTCGCCGGCCACGAGGAGTTATTGAAGACGCATCGCGGCTACGATCCCGGCGCGCTGGAACTTGCCTGGCGCTTCGCGCAGGCGGTCGGTCACCCGTTGCATTACTCGACGACCACGCGCCTGCTCTGCGATTTGAACCGCACACTTCGCTGTCCAGGCCACTTATCGGAGATCACGCAAACGCTCAACGAGGAAGCGATCGAAAAGCTGGTCCGCGCCCATTACGAGCCCTACCGCGCGGCAGTGGAAAAAGAGATCAGCGATCTCGTAGAAGGCGACCAGCGGGTGCTGCATCTATCCGTGCATAGCTTCACCCCGGAACTCGACGGCGAAGTACGCAACGCGGACATCGGCTTACTCTACGATCCAAAATCGCCGACGGAAGTCGCGATCTGCGACGCGTGGCACGCGGCGCTCAGCAGCGCGCGGCCCGAACTCGTGGTGCGGCGCAACTATCCCTACCTCGGCACGACAGACGGCTTCACAACCACGCTGCGAACAATCCACGAGCCAGAAAAATACGCCGGCATCGAACTCGAAGTAAACCAAAGCTGGCCACTCGCAGCCGGCAAAGCCTGGCAAGAACTCCAGGCCTCCCTCGTCGCCACCTTCCAATCCGCCCTCAACCCGTAATCTCCGCCCCCTCCTCTACTCCTTTACTCCTCCCACCTCCTCCCTCCTTCACTTCGCCTGCTTCGGCTTCGCCGCCGTCTTCTCTTCCGTCGGCAGCAGTTCCTCATTAAACCGCGTCGTGTAGTGCATGCTGCTGGCGTCCCCCTGAAAGCCGACGATGTTCTTATCGATGTCGGTTTGTTGCCAGACCAGGCGGCCAGCGGCGATATCGAACCGCACCGTGCCCGACGTATCGCGCTGAATCAGTTGCGCATCGATCGCCGGGTCGCTGTTCGGCGTGAGCCATTGGGTCTCGACACGAATGGTGGCCAGGTTGTTCGCCACGGATTCGAGCGTGTAAAGCTGCTGTGCCTTGATGCGCTTCAAGCCGCCGTCTTTCGCGGCGACGTCGATCTCGAACGGCTGCTTCCAGGTTCCGCCCACGCTGATCGCTTGTTCCGGCAACAGCATCGCCATTTGCCCTTTGTCGGCGTTGGGCTGCGATTGCTTTTCCTCGCGCTTGATGACTTCCCCGCGCGCGTCGAGCGTGGCCACGGTGAGCGGTACGCCGACCGCCTTCGCCACGTCGCCGAAGCCCGGGGGCGACGACTTATCGGTCCGGCTATCGAACCGTTCCTCTTCGCGGTCGCTCATTTGCTGGCGCATGTCGACGTAGTCGACCGAATGCACGAACGAGAACTTGCCGTCCGGTTGCACGGCGGTGATCTTCCACCGCTTCGTGGAAATGCTCGTCGTATCCGCGGTCTGCGTGCTGCCGGAAACCGTCGTCCGCACCCGCGCGCGATGCTCAACCTTCCAGACGAGATTTTCGCCCGCCTGAAACTTGTAACGCAACGTGTACGCCTCGCCGGCGCCCGGCTCGGCCGACGTCGCGGCATTCGTCCACGCCAGACTGGTCGCCAGCGCTACCCAAATCACCCACGCGGCCCGGCACATAAGCGCATCCTTTCGCCAGAAGTCCCGATTTCGGCCCGGGAATATAGCCAAGCCAGCAAAGAGGGTCAACGCAAACTGGGAAGGCCCAACGAGTCGCGCCGCTCACCCAAGCCCAGGGAAGGCCACAGCGGACCTAGCTTGTGGAGACCCATTTTGGGTCTTTCCTGGGTCTCTCGCAGCCAGCAGATTAATTCGCGCCGGCTAGCTAGCATTCCTCACGGCCAACCGCGAAACTAGCTGGCTGCCAGCGGGTTTGATGGTAACCCGTTCGCCCGACTCCGCACCTGTCACGGGAATCGAGACGTATGAAGCGCCCCAGTTCGAAGCCTGCGTTCCTGGTCGTCGTGCTGACAGCGACCGTGTTGTATCTGCACACGAATCAGCGCACAGCGCGCGGTTCCGATGCGCCCGACGGCCAGACGGACGCCGCTTCCGCCCAGCCGGACGACAAAGACAAACCGGCGGACGCCAAGCCGGAAGCAAAGGAAGGCCAGCCAGCGGAGAAGCAAGCCGAGCCGCCGAAGCCGGAAGTAAAGTTCGGCCTGAACCTGCACGATCCACGTGCCTTGCAGGGGTACACGCTGCTCTCCCCCTTGGGCGGGACGAAGACGTTCCTCCTGGATATGGAAGGTCGCGTCGTCCGCACCTGGGACTGCGGGTGCCAGCCGATGAGCTCGTTCATTCTGGAAAACGGCAACATGCTCCGTTTCGGCAAGCTCGCGCCGGAAGAACAGAAGTTCGGTAACGGCCCCGGCGAGGCCGGCCGCATTCAGGAGTTCACCTTCGACGGCGAGGTGGTCTGGGACTACAAACTCGTCAGCGAACAGCAAATGCCGCACCACGACATCCGCAAGCTGCCCAACGGCAACGTGTTGATGATCGTCTGGGAGAAGAAATCGCGCGACGAAGCCATCGCTGCCGGCCGCGCGCCGGAGAACTTGGATGACAAACCGCTCCAGCCGGATTGCATCATGGAAGTCAAGCCGACCGGCAAGGAAGGGGGCGAGATCGTCTGGGAATGGCACCTCTGGGATCACTTGATTCAAGACCGCGACGCTTCGAAAGCCAATTACGGCAACGTTGCCGAACACCCGGAATTGGTCGACGTCAACTTCGGCGAAGGGCTCGCGCAGGCGCTGAAGGACAACGACACGGTGAATCAACTCGCCGGCATCGGCTACGTCGGCGCGCCGGCCGCGGGCCAGGCGCCCAAAGTCAACGCCGATTGGACGCACTGCAACGGCATCGACTACAACGCCGAATTGGATCAGATCGTCATCAGCGTCCATGCCTTCAGCGAGATCTGGATCATCGACCACAGCACCACGACGGAAGAGGCGAAGGGGCACACTGGCGGCCGTTCCGGCAAAGGGGGCGACCTGCTTTACCGCTGGGGCAATCCAATCGCTTACCGCGCAGGTACAAAAGAAAACCAGACCTCCTTCAAGCAACACAACGCGCAGTGGATCCCCAAGGGCTATCCCGGCGAAGGGCATCTGTTGATCTTCAACAATCAACACGAAGTCGACGGCGAAAAGTTTTCGTCCGTCGATGAACTAGTAACTCCAGTCGATGAAAATGGCAACTATCAGCGCCCCACCGGCGAAGCCTTCGGCCCCAAGGAACCGGTCTGGAGTTACACCGCGCCGAAGCGAACGGACTTCTATTCGAGCTTCATCTCCGGCACGCATCGCTTGCCCAACGGCAATACGATGATCTGCTCCGGCGCGAACGGCACGCTGTTCGAAGTCACGCCCGAGAAAGAGATGGTCTGGAAGTTCATCAATCCGACCAAGGAAAATCCGTTCGGCGGTGGTCCTGGCGGCGGACCCGGCGGGATGTTCGGACCTCCCGAGATTGGCAAGCTGTTGCCGTCGTTCGCGATGGATCGCCTGAAGCTGACCGACGAACAAAAAGAAAAGCTCGCCGCTATCGAAAAAGACGCGCAATCCAAACTGGATGAACTGCTGACGGAAGATCAACGCCAGGAATTCGCCGAGCTAAAGAAGAACCCGTTCCCATTTCCCTTCCCGGGAGGCCCCGGCGGCGGACCTGGTGGGCCCGGC
>JALHLM010000199.1 GCA_022844585.1 Pirellulales bacterium
AAGCGCTGTCCGCCGAACCGCGCCTTGCCGCCCAGTGGTTGCTGGGTGATGAGCGAGTACGGCCCCGTGGAACGGGCATGCACCTTGTCGTCGACCAGATGGTGCAACTTGAGCATGTAGATGTAGCCCACCGTGGTGTGCTGCTCCATCCGCTCGCCGGTGCGCCCGTCAAACAACTGCGCCTTGCCGTTTCGCGGCAACCCGGCTTCCTCAAGGCAATCGTTGATGACGCCTTCGGTGGCGCCATCGAAGACCGGCGTAATCGCCTGGAAGCCGAGCTTGGCACCGGCCCACCCTAAGTGCGTTTCCAAAATCTGGCCCACGTTCATACGACTGGGCACGCCCAGCGGATTGAGCATGATCTGCAAAGACGTTCCGTCGGCCAGGAACGGCATGTCCTCGCGCGGCAGAATCTTGGCGATCACGCCCTTGTTCCCGTGACGGCCGGCCATCTTGTCGCCGACCGAGATCACGCGTTTCGCCGAGACGTAAACCTTGACCATCTGCAACACGCCGCTGCGCAACTCGTCGCCGCGCTTCATGCTGTTAAGCTTCCGGTCGCGCAGATCGATCGCTTCCTCGACCAGCGGCCACTGCGTCTTGTAGATCTTCTCGATCGCGGCCTTCCGCTCCGGACTGCGAATGTCCAGGTTCTCCAACCGGAACTGCGTCGCTTGTTCGGCGACGTACTTATGTTCCTGATCGCGCACCAGGGCGTTGCCGTCCTCGTCGGTCAGGTGCCGTTGCAACACCTTTTCGATTTCCTCGACCATCGCGCCGAAGGCCAGCGCGATCGAGGCGTTCCCCTCGGCCTCCGCGTCCTTCAGGTCCTTTTCGAACTTCTTGCGCTCGTCTTCGGACAGGCTCATGCGGCGCGAGAACTTCTGCGTGTCGATGACGATCCCTTCCACGCCGGAAGGCACCTCGAGCGAGTCGTTCTTCACGTCTTCGCCGGCGCGGCCGAAAATCGCGTGCAGCAGCTTTTCTTCCGGCGTCAGTTCGGTCTTCGACTTCGGCGAAACCTTGCCCACCAGAATGTCGCCCGGGCGGACGAACGTGCCGATCTGCACGATGCCCCCCTCGTCGAGATTGCGCAGGGCCTTCTCGCTGACGTTGGGAATATCCCGCGTGAACTCCTCGCGGCCGAGCTTGGTCTCGCGAATTTCGATATCGAATTCCTCGATGTGGATCGACGTGTAGACGTCGTCCTTCACGAGGTCTTCGCTGATGATAATCGCGTCTTCGAAGTTGAACCCGTCCCAGGCCATGAAGCCGACGAGCACGTTGCGGCCGAGCGCCAATTCACCCTTGAAGGTGGCGGCGCCGTCGGCGATCACGTCTCCCTTTTCGACCTTCTGGCCGACGGTCACGAGCGGCTTCTGATTCTGACAGGTCCGCTCATTCAGGCCGACGAACTTTCGCAACACGTATTTGTCGTCGCCGATCTCAATCCGGTCGGCGTCGACATAGTTGACCGTGCCCTTCTTGCGGGCGCGAACCAACATGCCGGAGTTGCGGGCCACATCCCGTTCCATGCCGGTTGCCACAATCGGCGGCTCGGTCACCAACAGCGGGACCGCTTGCCGCTGCATGTTGGAACCCATCAACGCGCGATTGGCGTCGTCGTGCTCCAGGAACGGAATCAATCCGGCCGAAACGCCGACCATTTGGCTCGGCGCCACGTCCATGTATTCCACTTCTTCGACCGGCACCATTTCGAAGTCGGCCCGATACCGGGCGATGATCGTATCGCCTTGCAGCTTGCCGTCCTTGACGACCGCGTCGGCGGGGGCCAGATACGCTTCGTTCTCCTGGTCCGCGCGAAGCCAGGTCACCTCGTCGGCAACCTTGCTCTTCGTGACCTTGCGATACGGCGTCACCAGGAAGCCGTATTCATCCACCGCGGCATAGATTGCCAGGCTGGAGATCAAACCGATGTTCGTACCTTCCGGCGTCTCGATCGGGCAGATGCGTCCGTAGTGCGAAATATGCACGTCGCGGACTTCGAAGCCGGCCCGTTTGCGGTTCAAACCGCCGGGACCCAACGCCGACAGCCGCCGTTCGTGCGTCAGCATCGACAGCGGGTTCGTCTGGTCGACGACCTGCGAGAGCTCGCCGCGGCCGAAGAAGTATTCGATCGCCGCCGACACGCTCTTCGGATTGATCAGGCTGCGCGGCGTCATGTCAGCCACGTCCTTCAAGCTCATCCGCTCCTGCACGGTGCGGCGCAACTTGAGGAAGCCCTTGCGCAACTCATCGCAGGCCAACTCGTCGATCGTCCGCAAGCGGCGATTGCCGAGGTGATCGATGTCGTCGATCTCGGCCGTCGAATCCGCGGCGCGGAGCTTGAGCAAGTAGCGAATCGCCTCGACCAGATCCTCCGGCCGCAGCGTCATTTCGTTCTCGTCGATCGTCAACGACAACTTGCGGTTGATACGGAACCGCCCGACGCGACCCAGCCGATAACGGTTGGTGTCGTAGAACTTCTCATGGAACAGCGCGCGGGCCTTCTCCAATTGCGGCGGATTGCCCGGGCGGAGACGCTGATAAATCTTCAGCAACGCCTCTTCGTGGCTCGCCGTGTTGTCTTCCGACAGGCTGTTGAACACCAACGGATCCTTGGTGTCGCTCATCACCTCGATGCTCGTGAGCCCCGAAGTGCAGATCGTTTCCGCCGCGTTTTTCGTGATCTTATGGCCCGACTCCAGGATGATCTCGCCGGCCTTTTCGGAGCCGACCGGGTAGACCACGTCGCCGACGGCGATCTTGCCTTCGATCTTCGCCACGCTGCGACCGTCGACGACCTTTTCGCTGCTCGTCGTGAAGAACGAGCGCATCAAGTCGACGTCGTGGCTGTACTTCGGGTCCATCGCCCGCAGGAGCGTCATCGCCGAGAACTTGCCGCTCTGGTCGATGCGGACCGCGAGCGTGTCCTTCTTCGTGACGTTCAGCTCGATCCAACTGCCGCGCTCCGGGATGATGCGGCAGCTATGCAGTTCCTTGTCCGCTTCGCGATCGCTCACGAAGTCGACGCCGGGGCTGCGATGCAACTGGCTCACCACGACGCGCTCTGCGCCGTTGATGATGAACTCGCCGCCGCCCAGCATGATTGGCATGTCGCCGAGGTAGACCTCTTCCTCGACCGGTTGCTCCTTCGTCAGGCGCAGCCAGACCTTGAATGGTCGACCATAGGTCAACCGCAATTGCCGGCATTCATCCGGCTCGTAGCGCGGCTTGCCCAACTCGTAGCGCAGATATTCCAAGCGGAGCGTCTTGTCGTAGCTCTCGATCGGGAAGATCTCGCGCAGCACGCCTTCGATGCCCTGGTCTTGGCGCTTATCGGAGGACGATTCGAGCTGCAGAAACGCCGCGTAACTGCGGGTTTGAATTTCCGTCAGGTCAGGAATCGGGACTTGTTCAAATTGATTGCCAAAACGACGAACTTCCTTCGGGCGCAAACGACGCTCAGCCGATGTGGCCATAACGGGTCCTGCTCCTGGAGACGGGTGCGGGAAGACGGGGCGAGGTGGGCGCGCAGGCGCAGCGGGAAGCGCGGCGTGCCACTAATGAAGGCGGCCAATTCCGGATCAATGGCATAGGTGCAAGCGCGCTGGACCCATCCGTGAAAGGCCAGCGCGCAACAGACAGGTTGGGAGGGAGACCGTAATCGTACCCCATCGGGGTTACGATTGCTAGCACACCCTACTTAACTGCGACTTTCGCACCCGCGGCTTCCAGCTCGGTCTTGAGCTTGGCCGCGTCTTCCTTCGAAACGCCTTCCTTGACCTTGCTCGGGACCCCTTCGACCAGGTCCTTGGCTTCCTTGAGACCCAATCCCGTGGCGGCGCGGACGACCTTGATCACGTTGATCTTGTTGTCGCCGAAGCCTTCCAGCAGCACCGTGAACTCGGTCTGCTCTTCCACGGGCGCGGCAGCGCCGCCGCCGCCGGGTCCGGCAGCCATCATCACGGCGCCACCGGCGGCCGGTTCGATGCCGTGTACGTCCTTGAGGTAGTCGCTCAATTCCTTGGCTTGCTTGAGCGTGAGGGCGACGATCTGATCGCCCAGGGTCGTCGTCGTGGCGGAAAATTCGCGTGCGGGAGCGTCAGTGGCCATGGCCGTGCGGTTCCTTTCTTCGATGCCTTCTCGAGCCTACCCACTCACGTGGATCGCCCGTGCAAGTGCTTGGTGGAAATCAGTTTGCGTTTATGTTCAAAATCCCGGCTGCGGCCGGAACGTCATTCAATGAAGTCTGCTTCGGCAGTCGTTTTGCAACGACCGCGTGAATTACTCTGCGGCGGGGGCCGCTTCGGCCTCGCCGGCCGCGGCCGGCTCTTCGTCGGCGCCTTCCGCCTTCTTGTCGACCTGGCTGGCGAGCATTCCGCCCGGGCCCAGCAACTGGCTGGAAAGCTTGGCTCCCGGCGACAGAATCTGTCCCAGCAGCAAGCTCAACTGTTCCTGTCGGGTCGGCCACTTGGCGACGTCCTTGACGTCTTCCGCGGTCAGCCGCGCCCCGTCCAGAACCCCTCCGCGGGTTTCCAGCTTCTGGAATTCCTTGCTTTCGCCGAGCTTGGTGAGGATCTTGGCGAGCGAGACGATGTCCTCACCCCCCCACAACACCGCCAGCGAACCCTCGGCCTGCGCGAAGGCCGCCGACAACGGCGTCCCCTCGGTGGCGCGACGAGCGAGGCTGTTTTTCACAACCATCAGCCCGACATTCTCTTTTTGCAACTCCATCCGCAACCGGTTATTGGTGACGCCGTCAAGCGCCGACAAGTTCACCAGCAGGGCATGCTCCATCCCCGTCAGGCGATTGCGAATGTGATCGGTAATCAGGTCTTTGACAAACTTGCTCATGGGAATCGCACAACTTTTCGGCGACAGTGATTTAGTGAGTTGCGGCCTAGACCGCGATGCGAACGCCCGGGCTCATCGTCGCGCTAATCGCCACGCCCTTCAGGTAGTGGCCTTTCACGCTGTTCGGTTTGAGTCCGAGGACGAAATTCATGAACGCTTGGATGTTCTCTTGCAGCTTCGGCGCGTCGAAGCTGAGCTTGCCGACCACGGCGTGAACGACGCCGCCGGCGTCATTGCGGAATTCCACCTTGCCGGCCTTGTATTCCTTGACCGTCTTGGCGATTTCCGGCGTCACCGTCCCGGCGCGCGGCGAAGGCATCAACCCGCGCGGGCCGAGCACTTTACCGAGCGGGCCCACCAGGCCCATCATGTCCGGCGCGGCGATGCAGACGTCGAATTCCGTCCAGCCGTCTTTGATTTTCTTCGCCATGTCTTCGGCGCCGACCTCGTCTGCGCCGGCTTGCTTGGCCTGCTCCGCCAAATCTCCCTTGGCGAACACGATCACGCGTTGCGTCTTGCCGATGCCGTGCGGCAGTACGATCGAACCGCGGACCAATTGATCGGCCTGCTTGGCGTCGATCCCCAGGCGCATCGCGATCTCGACCGTCTGGTCGAACTTGGTCGTGCCGAACTGCTTCAACAGTTGCACGCCCGCGTCGAGCGCCACCGGGTCTTCCGACTTGCGCTGTTCGAGCAACGCTCGGTATCGTTTGGATTGCTTACTCATGACTTCACAACTGCTCTGGTGACTCTTGTCTTCTGTTTCTTCTGTAGCCGAGGTCTGTGACCTCGGTCGTTGAATGTACTTGCGTCCGCTCCACCGACCTCACAGAGGCCAGCTACAGACTACGGGCATGTATGCAGGCGGCTAGCCTTCGATCGTAATGCCCATGCTCCGCGCCGTCCCTTCGACCATCCGCTCGGCGTGGCCGGGGTCGCGGGCGTTCAGGTCGGCCAGCTTGAGCTTGACGATCTCCTGGACCTGCGCCCGGGTGACCTTGCCGACCTTTTCCTTGTTCGGAGTGCCAGAACCCTTGGCGACGCTCGCGGCCTTTTTCAACAACGCGGCCGCCGGCGGGCTCTTCGTCACGAAGTCGAACGAGCGATCGTTGTACACGTTGACCACCACGGGAATCGGCATGCCGCCGGCTTCCTTGGTGCGCTCATTGAACTGTTGCACGAACTGGCCGAGGTTGATGCCGAAGCGGCCCAACGACGTACCGACCGGAGGGGCCGGAGTGGCCTGACCGCCCGGAACCTGAAACTTCACCGTACCCGTCAACTGCTTCGCCATGGGATCCGCTCTGATTCAGCCAAGGTAGTTGCTTCGCGTGTCGAACGCGTTCGTTCGACGCCAGCAACGCCGTTTGTTGATTTGTATCGTTAGACCGATTCGACCTGCCAATATTCCAATTCGACGGGGGTCGAGCGTCCGAAGATGTTGATCATCACCGTGACGCGACCGCTCCCTTCATCGATGCTGCCCACATCCCCTTCGAAGTTCTCGAAGGTGCCCTCGTTGATTTTGACTTTGTCGCCGACGCCGAAACTGATCTTCGGTTTCGGCCCCTTTTCCTTCGTCTCCGCGCTTTCCATCACGAGGATCTTCGAGACCTCGTGCGGCAGCATCGGCGTTGGTTTGCCGCCGGCGCCCGTGAAATCGCCCACACCCGGGGTGTCGCGCACCAGGTACCAGGTATCGTCGTTGTATTCCATGTGGACGACGATGTAGCCCGGATACAGCTTGCGCTTGACGACCTTCTTCTTGCCCCCTTTGATCTCCGTCACCATCTCGGTCGGCACGATGATGTCGCCGAAGAAGCCTTCCAGTCCCGCGATCTGAATCCGGCGTTGCAGGGCGTCGCGAATGCTGTCTTCGCGATTGCTCTGCACCTTCAGGATGTACCACTCGCGGATGCCCGTGGGTTCCGGCGAATCGGGCGTGAATTCCTCGACCGGCGGCCGTGGCGTCGACGACGCCGGCGTGCTGGCGGCCCCGTTGGACTCGGGCTCAGGCGCAAGCTCAGCGGCCGGCTCCGGCGCCATGGGTTCGGCGCCGGGCGATTCGATGGGCTCGCCGGTTGGTTCCTGAGTCTCGTCCGTCACTTCAATTACCCTTTCCCCGTCTTCGAGGCCCACGCCCACGCGGCGCGCCTCGTCTGACAAAAGTCCGATGCCACACGTGAAACCGTGCGGAATCAGCCCCCCGCCACTCCCAGGGCGGCTAAAAACCAGGCCCAAAACGCGTCATATCCGAACATCATCGCCGACATGCCAAAGATCGTCACCAACACCACGATCGAGCTGCGAATCAGCTCGTCCCGGCCGGGCCAGGTGACCTTGTTCATCTCGACTTCGACCGAAATCAAGAAGTCGGCGAAACGTGAAAAGTTAACGATTCGGTAGCAAATCCACAAGCCTGCGACCACCAAGAATGCGTTCAAAGCGTACCGGACAGCCGTCGCATTGCGTTCGAGGAAGCTGAATGCGCCGATCGAAACGAGCGCGTTATTCAACGACCAGACCCCCGCCAGCACGAACAACGCCAGCACCGCGAACGTCACCTGCCGGGCGATGCGCCCCTGGCTGCGCTTGTAAACGTCCGCGCGGAACACTTCCCGCAGCAGCAGTCCGACGCTCGATTGTTTTTCTGTCGCCATGAGTTCCATTTCCTTTCGCCACCGCGGTCCATGCGATGCAGAAGGCGCTACGCCGCTCAAAAACACTGCCGCTCAAAACCTCTGTTGTGGCACGGTCTCCCGACCGTGACACGGCCTAATGGCTTACCAAGCAGGGGCGGCGGGAATCGAACTCGCAACCTCTGGTTTTGGAGACCAGCGCTCTGCCAATTGAGCTACACCCCTAACAATCCGGCGGCGCGAGTCCCGGGGGACCCGCGCCGCGCGAAATTCATCGTCATTTCCCGCCACGCCCAAGGGCGTCGCGTTACTGCAAAATCTTCGTGACGACGCCCGAACCGACGGTGCGGCCGCCTTCGCGGATGGCGAAGCGAACACCCTCGTCCATGGCGATCGGGCTCATCAGCTCGACCGACACCTTCGCGTTGTCGCCCGGCATGCACATTTCGGCGTCGCCGACCAGGTTCGCGGTGCCGGTCACGTCCGTCGTGCGGAAGTAGAACTGCGGCCGGTAGCCGCTGAAGAACGGCGTGTGACGGCCGCCTTCTTCCTTCGACAGGACGTAAACTTCGGCTTCGAACTTCAAGTGCGGCGTGATCGAGCCCGGCTTGGCCAACACCTGGCCGCGCTCGATGTCTTCGCGACGGACGCCGCGGAGCAAGCAGCCGACGTTGTCGCCCGCTTCGCCGCGATCCATCGTCTTGTTGAACATTTCCACACCGGTCACCGTGGTTTTGCGACCTTCCTTGGTGAACCCGACGATTTCGATTTCGTCGCCGACCTTGACGACGCCGCGCTCGATACGACCGGTGGCCACGGTTCCGCGACCTTCGATCGAGAACACGTCTTCGACCGCCATCAGGAACGGCTTGTCGACTTCACGCGGCGGCTGCGGAATGTACGCGTCGACCGCGTCCAGCAGGTCCGAGATGCACTTCGTCTTCTCGGGATCCTTCGGATTGTCGTACGCCGGCTTCGAAGCGCCACGAATGATCGGGATCTCTTCGCCCGGGAACCCGTAATGCGTGAGCAGCTCGCGGAGCTCCAGCTCCACCAACTCCAGCAATTCCGGATCGTCGACCAGGTCGATCTTGTTCAGGAACACCACCAATGCCGGCACGCCGACTTGGCGGGCCAACAGGATGTGCTCGCGGGTTTGCGGCATCGGGCCGTCGGCGGCCGACACGACCAGGATCGCGCCGTCCATCTGGGCGGCGCCCGTGATCATGTTCTTGATGAAGTCTGCGTGGCCCGGGCAGTCGATGTGGGCGTAGTGGCGCTTTTCGGTCTCGTATTCGACGTGCGAGACGGCGATGGTCACCGTCTTCGTGGCGTCGCGGACGGTACCGCCCTTGGCGATATCCGAATAGGACTTGAAGTTGGCCAATCCCTTCGCGGCCTGCACCGCCAAGAGCGCACCGGTAGTCGTCGTCTTGCCGTGATCGATGTGTCCGATCGTGCCGACGTTGCAGTGGGGCTTTGTTCTAGCGAACGTTTCCTTGGCCATTTCTGATAGTTCTCCCTGCGTTGATTCGAACCTGGCAGTCTCTTTGGAAAGTAATTTCAATCGCCCGCGCCGCGGACTGACGACTCAACAGGCGGGCCGGCGCGAGTTCATTCCTTACACCGGCGGCCTCGCGCGTGCGATCACACAACTGGGCTGCTTCCGTCGCTCGTATTCCTACTCACCGCGGGCATTCGCGAGCGACTGCCGAGAGCTGCTGAAGGGACTTGAACCCTTGACCTCGTCCTTACCAAGGACGCGCTCTACCAGCTGAGCTACAGCAGCGATGAACTTCTTCGCCGCTCACGCTGCACGCCGCGGCCCGCGAAACACGTGCTTCTTCAGCCGCTCCGCAAACCGTCGTCACCTCATGTTCTGTCGTTGACTTCTCCTAAGCGGGTGAAGGGAATCGAACCCTCGTATGAAGCTTGGAAGGCTACTGCTCTACCATTGAGCTACACCCGCATTCAATGGGGAGTGCAGGATTCGAACCTGCGAAGACATAAGTCATCAGATTTACAGTCTGACCCCTTTGACCGCTCGGGAAACTCCCCCAGATCTTTCTTGGAACCGAAATCCATTTCACGCGAGCCAGGGGGGACGACTCCCTCGTTGACCGCTGTTGCTTCATTTCGCGGCAACATGTTGCCCACTCAGGCGTTGCGCCCGAAAAAACAACAGCCGGAAGTCTCGCGAACACTCAACCAGCTAGCGGAGGGACTTGAACCCACAACCTGCTGATTACAAATCAGCTGCTCTGCCAGTTGAGCTACGCTAGCCCATTCGATCCACCACGAAAACCAATAAATATAACCAACAAACGACGACCTGCAATACGAGACTCGCGGAAAAACGATCCGTGGTGGTGATCGCTCAATCCACTCTGCCCGCACCAGGAGAAGGTCCGATT
>JALHLM010000200.1 GCA_022844585.1 Pirellulales bacterium
TACGGGACGACATTGAGACGACCCAGGAACGCCGGCTTGAAGACCTTGAGCAACTCCGGTTGCAGCGCGAGCTTGAGCGCCGCGGCGTCCGGAAAGGTGTCCGGATCGGAGCAAAGCCGCATCACCGTGTCGCTGGCCGCGTTCGAGGTCATCAGGATGACGGTGTTCTTGAAGTCAATATCGCGTCCTTCGCCGTCTCGCAAGGTGCCTTTGTCGAAGACCTGATAGAAAATTTCCTGAACGCCGGGGTGCGATTTTTCCAATTCGTCTAAGAGCAGCACACTGTACGGACGCCGACGGACCGCTTCGGTGAGCACGCCGCCTTCGCCATAGCCGACGTAGCCTGGAGGTGAGCCCATCAGCAGCGAGACTTTGTGTTCTTCCTTGAACTCCGACATGTTGATGACGGTCATGTTCTGTTCGCCGCCGTAGAGCAAATCGGACAGCGCGATCGCCGTTTCCGTTTTGCCGACGCCGCTCGGGCCAACCAGCATGAACACGCCGATCGGGCGGCGCGGGTCGGTCATGCCGGCGCGGGACGTGCGAATGGCTTCGGCAATCGCTTCCAAGGCGTGCGATTGGCCGACGATGCGCTCTTCCATCTTCTGCTTGAGATTCAATACGGTTTGAATCTCGTCGGACATCATCCGACCGACCGGGACGCCGGTCCAACTGGAAACGACGTCGGCGATGGCCTGGCTGTCGACGCAAACTTGCATCAACGGCTCTTCGCCTTGAAGGGTTTCGAGATGTTCGGTGAGCGTATCTAGTTCCGCGCGGAGCTTTACGCGTTGCTCGGGTGTGAGGGCGGTTTTGGGATCAACCGGTTCGCCGTTCGCAGGGCGCTTTTCCAATTGAGCGCGGATGTCGCGAATCTTTCCAACAAGTTCCTTTTCCTTGTTCCAGCGATCCTCGAGTGCCGCCAGCGACGCTTCGGACGTTTTCTTTTCTTCGCGCAGTTCCGTGAGCCGCTCGTCGTGGCCGCCGTCGGTTTCATTTTCCCGTTCGAGGATATCGATCGTCGTCGCCAGCGAGGCGATGCGGCGGATGTTGTCCTCCACCAGCGGCGGCGTCGCGCTCTGACGAATCGCCACGCGGCTGCAGGCGGTGTCGAGGAGACTGACCGACTTGTCCGGCAATTGGCGCCCGGAAATATAGCGGTGTGACAGTTTAACGGCGTCGACCACGGCCGAATCGAGCACGCGGACGTTGTAATGCTTTTCCAGCGCGCCGACGAAGCCGCGCATCATTTCGATGGCCGAGGTTTCGATCGGCTCTTCGACCTTCACCACTTGGAACCGCCGCGCGAGCGCCGGGTCTTTCTCGAAGTATTTTTTGTACTCCGCCCAAGTCGTGGCGGCGATCGTCCGCAATTCGCCGCGGGCGAGCGCCGGCTTCAACAGGTTGGCGGCGTCGTTCTGACCAGCCGCGCCGCCGGCGCCGATCATCGTGTGCGCTTCGTCGATGAACAGAATGATCGGCTTCGGCGATTTTTTCACCTCATCGATCACGCTTTTCAACCGGTTCTCGAATTCCCCCTTCACTCCGGCGCCCGCTTGCAGCAAGCCGAGGTCGAGCGTCTTGAGCGCCACGCCTTTCAGCGGATCGGGCACGTCGCCGGCCGCGATGCGGAGCGCGAAGCCTTCCACGACGGCCGTTTTGCCGACGCCCGCCTCGCCGGTGAGGATCGGGTTGTTCTGTCGGCGGCGGGTGAGGATGTCGATGATTTGGCGAATTTCCGGATCGCGCCCCAGCACCGGGTCGATCTTGCCGGCGCGGGCTTGCGCGGTGAGATCCATGGTGAATTGATCCAGCGAAGGCGTCTGGGAGCCGGGCATCGGCGCGCCGGGCTGGCCGGGAGACGCCGGCGCATCGCCGGGACCGCCGGCGGCCGCGGTTTGCTGATCTTCCGCGCTGCCGGCAACCAAGGCCGGGAGGTCGTTTTCCAATTGCGCGGCGGGAATCTTCGCCAACTCGGGCACCAGCGTCCGCACGCGGCTCGACAGGGTTTTGTCGGTCAACAGCGCGGTTAGCAGGGCCCCGGAGCGGATCTGGCCAGAGCCGTATTTCAGGCTGGCGAGCACCCAGGCTTCGCGCATCAGGTCGACGATCTCCGGCGACAGCTCTGGCGCTCGGGCGTTGCCGGTCTTGAGGCCGTCGAGGACCTTGGTGATCTCGCGGTTGAGTCGGGCAGGGTCGATTTCGTAGTGGCGGAGGATCCGCGGGAGGTCGGTGTCGGCCGGTTCGAGCAGCTTCATGAACCAGTGCTCGACCTCGACGTTGTAATTGGTGCGCGAAAGGCAGAGCCCCGCCGAGCTTTCGAGCGCGCGACGGCAGGTTTGGTTGAGCTTTCCAACCAGCGACTTGAGATTCAGCGAGGCCATGAGTTGGGGTATCCGCTCGAGCGCAGTGGGACCGTACGACCGCGAACATCGCGGCGCACGGATAATATGATGCCTGCCCCCCGGCTGGGCAAGCGGTTGAAGGGCGTCCGCCGCGAAACTGCTGGAGCGACGGCCAGCCGACTCAGCTCCCGGCGTTGTCGCCTGGGAGCGGAGCGGCGAATTGAGTGGGGCCGAACGAGGTTAGTGCGTGTCTTCTTCGACAAACAACGCGGCGTAGATCTTCACATTGAGCAAGTTCTCATCGCTCTTGTTCGGCTCAGTCTCGTACTTGCGTTTCTTGATGAGCAAGCGGTCGGTCGTCTTTTTGCCGCGCTCGATATACATCTTCCAGTCGCTTCCGTCGACGTGCCCAGGGTGGCCAGACACTTCGGGATAAGCGGCCGTGACGCGGTCGTCCTTGGTCTCGGTCGTCCAGTTCTTCAAGTCGCCGACGCCCTTCAGCAACTCCTTGAGGTCGTCGGAGTTCTTGCCATTCTTCAAGTAGTCACTCACGGACGCTTCGCGGCGCAGCTTGACCTCCGTCACCTTGAACTTCTTCTTTTTGTCTCCCGGCATGGCGAACCTCTCTGGAAGTGGACAAGAAATCCGTCGCCGCCACCTAGCGGCATCGAAACGCTAAAATTAACGCACCCCCCGACGAATCGCAATCGATCGGCTCGAATTCGAGGGAGCAACGGCTGGCGGAACAGTGGGTGAGTGACCGAATGCCGACACTAGCCCGTAGCGCCAGCGAGGGAGAGCGGGCATTGAAATCAGTCAAGGAAGAAGCTTTCAGTTGCCGGGCTCGGGCAACTGAGAGCTTCATCTCGTTTCGTAAGCGAAGTCAACTCCCCCTCGCTGGCGCTACGGTCTAGTGAGCCGAGCGAGTGAGGTTGAGCTGACGCTTCGCTATAGACTCCCGTATTCGGTCGAGTCCGCGATCTTGGCGAACAGCCCGGTGAAATTGATGGCGCCGCTGTTGAGCTGGGCGAGCCAGTAGTCGGCGCTGGAGTTGTCCACCTGGCGACCGAGGAACGTCTGATAGGCGTCGTTGATCAGCCGGCGATACGATTCCGGCGAGCGGAGCAACGCATTGACCACGCCAGCATGGCCGGACGTCGGGAGGGCCTGCACCCAGAAGTTCTCACCGCCGGTGTCCGCCGACCGACCCAGAATGTCCGTGTACAGCGACTGGACGAACAGCATGTCGCTCGCGTGCAGTGACTGATATTCGGGCGACGCCAGGAGCGACGCCTTGAAATCGAGTTCTGAGCCGCCGTTGAGGAGGAAGTTGGTCCAATAGACCAGCGCGTTTCCTTCCGGTGTACGTCCTAAGTATTGCTGGTACAGGGCTGTGATGCGCAAGTTCCGATACTCGCCAGACGCCATGATCGCTCTGACCAAGTCGCCGCGCGTCGTGCCATTGGTCAGTTGCGTAGTCCAGTATTGCAGTCCTGCCAATTCAGGCAGCCGTCCGAGCAAATCGTCGTACAGCCGCACCACGTGATCCTGCGTGGCGGTGTAGGCGACGACAATCGACTTCACGTCGTTGTCGGCGCCAGTGTCGTCGTCCGTGGCCGTGAAGGTCACGTCATACGTGCCTTCCAGTGCTGGCGTGAAGGCGAACGTCGAGCTCGTGCCGCTGGCGACTTGCACGGAGTTGCGCACGGCCGTCCACGCGTAGGTGAAGGTCGTATCGAGGGTGCCAGGATCGGTGACCGTGCTCGTCAGGCTGATCTGCGAGCCGACGCTGCTGTTGGTCGGCGCGCCGACGATCGTGGCGGTCGGGACTGCGTTGGTGATCGTCAACGCCTGGTTCGCCACGCCGTCCTGCGTGGCGCTGTCCGTCACCGTGAGCGACAGGTTGTAGGTGCCATTGTCATCGGGCGTAAAAGCGAACGTGCTGCTCGTGCCGGTGGCATATGGCGAGCCGGCGCCTTGCTTCGTCACACTCCACGCATACGTGTACGGCCCGCCGGCGCCTGGCCCGGTGATGTTGGCCGAAACGCTGATCTGCGTTCCCTCCGGCCCGGTATTGCTGCCGGGCAGGCCGCTGATCGACACCACGGGGTTGAACGTCGCCAACCAAGGTTCGGTGCCGTTCGTGCCGTCGTTGGCCGTGAAGTACAAACTGCCGTCGAGGAACGTCAGCGCCGACGGGTAACTGCCGGCGCTCGGGTTGATCTCCTGCAGCAGCGTCACGGCACGGGTTGTGGTGTTAATCTGCCAGACTTCGTAGTTGAAGCCGGAGTTGGACCGCGAGAAGTACAGATACCCGTTCCCGGCCACCAGTTGCGTTCCTGGGAAGAGATTGTTCCCGCGATATTCAACCGGTCCGGAATTCGGGAAGTACACGATGTAGTTGTACGTGTCGAAGTGAACGAACGCGCCCGCGGTCTGATAGACGATCGAGATCGGATTCGAACCGCCGGAGCCGGGCGTGTAGTCGTTGACGATTTGGGTGTTGTTAGAAGTGCCGTCGCTGCGATATAGTTCGCGTCCCGTGGAGGCCGTAGTGGCTGAGAACCAGAGTTCCCCGTTCACGTCGGCAAGGTACGACGGAGAGCTGTCGGCCACGCCAGAGTTGATATCCCGCACCATGTACGTGCCGTTGGACGTGCCGTCCGAGATGTACAACTCGCGGCCAAAATAGTTGTCCGACGGCCCGACGGCGCTGAAGTACAGCTTGTCGCCAAGCGCGAACAGATTCTGCGGGCTGCCGCTTTCGAACGACAGATCGGCAATGTTGCGGACCAGTTGAATGCCATTCGTCGAATCATAACGCCAGAGCTCGCGTCCAATGGCGTCCGTGTTGTTGGCCGAGAAGAACAGCGTGCCGTCCACGTTCGTCAGATAGTACGGCGTGGAGCCAAAGGCGCCGGGACGCAGATCGGCCACGATGGAAGCCGTCGTGCCGTCGAACCGCCACAACTCGTCGCCGCTCGCCGCGCTGTAGGCCGAGAAAATCAACTCGCCGCCAACCACCGTCAAGTAGTCCGGCGACGAAGAAGCAATGGCGTCGATGTCGATCACCATCTGCGTGTTGGCGGACGTACCGTCGGTGACCCAGAGCTCGCGGCCATGCACCTGGTCGTTGGCCGTGAAGTACAGCTTGTTGTTGAACACCGTCATTTGTTCCGGCGCGGCGCTCGGCGCGCCCGGCGCGATGTCCATCACCATTTCGGTGCCCTGGCTTGTGCCGTCGGTCTTCCACAACTCGAGGCCATGCGAATTATCATTCGCCACGAAGAACGTTAAGTTCCCCATGCGGATGTAGCTCGAGGCGCTGGAATTCCCGGCGTTCGGCGCCACGTCATCCAGCAGGGCGACGGCCAAGAGATGGCGATCTTCCAGCGGCTCACAACGTAGTTTCCTACCGACGGCATTCAGCGGGCGGCGGCGAATCGCGGACGGGCGGCGGGACTTCGAACGAAACCACATCGGATAGCTTCCAACGGAGTGCAAGTGTGGCGGGGAAGTACTGGCGGCCGGAAACTCTAGGTCATGGCCGCCTATTTGCAGACCGCGGGGGCATTCGCTCCTGAGAACCTGTCGATCTTTGTCCCTGGCGAATAAAATGGTTTGCACCGCCTGTAACGCCCCGCCCGTTGCGATTCGGAACTTCCGCGATGCCCACCCGCCGTCACTTCCTTCACGCTGCCGCTGGTCTTGGTGCCCTGGGTTGGCTCGGCTCGGCTCGATTTTCCTGGGCATCGCCCGCCTCCTCCGCCACTCTCGTCGCCGGTAAGAGCGAGCAGTTGCTCATCCACACCGCGGAACCCCTTGTGCTGGAGTCTCCGCTCGCGCTGCTCGATCAACACCTGCTCACCCCGAAGGAAACGCTCTTCGTTCGCAACAACGCCAATCCCGCCGGCATGGCCACGATCGCGCCGGCGCGCGCCGAAGACTGGAAAATCGAACTCACCGGCCTGATGCGCGGCCCAGTCACGCTCGACCTCGCGGCGCTCCGTGACCTCGAAATGACCGAAGTCGAGATGGTGCTGCAGTGTTCCGGCAATGGCCGCTCGATGTTTTCGCGCATTGCCAAAACGGAAGGCACGCAATGGGGACGCGGCGGAATCGGAAACGTTACGTTCTCGGGCGTGCGACTCACGGCGGTGCTCAAACATCTCGGAGTTGAGCCGTCGGCCATGGCGCGTTACCTAGCAGCCGAAGGACTCGATGCGCCGCCTGCCGGCAAAGCCGATTTCGAGCACAGCGTGTTGCTGGAAGACGCGTTGGATCGCGGCCTGTTGGCCATCACGATGAACGGCGAGCCGTTGCCGGCCGTTCACGGCGGGCCGGTGCGGTTCGTGTTGCCCGGCTACTATGGCACGGTGCAGATGAAATGGCTTTCGCGCTTGCGGTTCGAAACCGACGAAAGCGCGAATGAACATCACGCCGAGCGCTATCGAACGCCGCATCGTCTGCTCCAGCCTGGCGACGCGTACACGTTCCGCATTGGCAACAGTGCGCCGACTTGGAAGCAGAAAATCGCCACGCTCGTGACTTCGCACGCCGACGGCCAGCAAGCGCGAGTCAGCGATGTGGTCCTGCAAGGCTATGCCTGGAATGACGGCGCGGCGCCGCTCACCAGTGTGACGTATTCCACGGATCAAGGCGCGAGCTGGCGCCGCGCGGAGTTGGAACTGGCCAAATCGCCGTTCGCCTGGTCGCGCTGGCGAGCGCAGGTCGCGGTTCAGGCCGGGCCGAACACGATTTGGATCGCCGCGACCGACGCTCTAGGACGCACGCAACCGCCGGACGGTTCGATCTTTTGGAACCCCGGCGGCTACGAATGGAACGGCGTTGAAATGCTGACGATGTTTGGCAATGCGTAAGTTGCCTACGAGGTTTCATCTGGCGCCGCTACTGCGCCTGCACGACGTCGTGCGTGCGGTAGATCGGCAGATGCCGGTAATAAACTTCCAGCATGTAGATCGAAAGGCAGGTGACGTAGAGGCGGCCGCCTTCGCCGCGTTGCGTGTTTGCCCATCTGTCCGGGTGTTCGCCGTCGGGGTCCCAACTGCCGGCTTCGCGTCCGGAGCGGACTTGTTTGGAGGGAAGCTCCTGGCGCATGACGTTGTTCCACTCTTCCCAGTACTTGCCTTCCATGTGATGCAGCGTTTGCGTGGCGTAGTACCAGTAGTACACGTCGCGATCGTGATAGTTGATGCGGTTACGGAGCAGGTAATCCGCGCCCGCGATGAGACGCTCGTCGGTCTGCGGCCAGCCGAGATACTGCCGGCAGAGCAACGCTTCGGCCGTCATGACGAGATCGGGATCGTGGCCTGGCTGATAGGCGTACTTCGTGCCCCCTTCGCGTTCGGCTTTGTCGAGATAGGAAGAAATCTTGCTGAGCGTGGGACTCGGCACGTCGAGTCCGGCCATCAGCGCGCTTTGCAGGGCCATCACCGCCCAGCCGGTAACGGAGGTATCGCTGTCGCTGCGGGGGCGATAGCGCCAGCCGCCGAGCTCATGTTGCGCACCGACGAGGTAATTGATCGCACGTTGCGCCGGTTCTTTAAGCTCCGGATCTTTGGTCATGCCGTAGAGCTCGCAGATGGCGATCGTGGCCTGTGAATGCGAGTAGAGCCAATCGTGCTCGCGCTCGCCTTGCCAGAAATTGCCTTCGTCGTCTTGCATGGCGACCAGGGCTTTCACGGCTTTGGTCATCACCTGCTGGTGTTCGCCGGATTGATGCGTGTGACCGTCCCCTTGGAAGGCGAGCATCGCCATGGCCGTGGCGGCGGCAATGCATTCGCCCTTCGCGCCCGCGGTGTAGGGACCGGTGAGGCTCCAGGTGCCGTCCGAACGCTGTTGGCGCGCGATCCAGGTGAGTCCCAGATCGACGGCGTCGGCGGTGAGCTTCGTGCCACCGTATTTGCGCATCAGCCCTTCGCGCATGCCTTGACTGCGACCGCTCAGGGCCAGACCGATCTGCGGCGAAGTCAACTGTCCGCTGTACGAGTTGCCATCGAGCGAGACGTCCAGTTGCGGCGGGGCGGCGAAGGGATCGTCGGCGGTGGCTTCATCCCCGGAAAGTACGATTCCTTCCACAACCGCGCCATCGCGATCTTCCGTCATCGACGGGTCGTCGAGCTGACTGCCAAGCTGCTCCGACCAAACGACATCGAGATCGACGGGGGCCTGCTCGCGGGTGGCGTACCAGGAGAGGCCGAGGAGGATGATCGCCACCAGATGGACGACGGCGCTGATCAGCCAGGGAGGGGCGTTTTCGATGGCTTGTTCGCGGAGGTCCGGCTCGTGTTCATCGGCCGCGCTGTCGCCGGATGGGCGCGCGGGGCGAACCCGATCCCGCGACTTGGCGGGGTTCGAACGCGGATTGTCCCCCGCAATGGCCATGGCCGTCCGCCTCGTTCCGTATGGGGCATCTTAACCCTGGAATGACGGGTCGACAAGCAAAAGGGCAGGCGTGGACGATGGTTATGACGATCGTGCGATAGATAACGATCGACCGATGAATTGACTGGAAGTCGCGTCGTGTTTGTAACGCAAAGCCTGTCACCCAGCTCGAAGCGAGGCTGGTGCGAGCCCCGAAATTCTGTGCGCCCTCCCCTGGACTTGCTGGGAACAGCGGATAAACTTCAAGGCCCGGAACGATTGGCACTCTGGCCGTCGCGTCCGGCGCCCAACATGACGCGGGGTGGAGCAGCCCGGTAGCTCGCGAGGCTCATAACCTCGAGGTCGCAGGTTCGAATCCTGTCCCCGCCATTTGAATTGCCGGTAGCGAAATTCGCCTACCGCAGGGTTATACGAAAAGCCGACGTCGCGAGACGTCGGCTTTTTGCGTTGGCGGACCGCGCTTGTTGAATGCCACAATTGGGGCGGCGTCCGCCAATCTCGTGCGTGGCACATGCGACCTGCTGCGGAGGCCGTTAGCGCAAGCGCGAACGGGCGGCGTGTGAACGGTTGAAGCTTCCCTCGCCCGTCGCGAGATCCGCGAGTTGCTCCGGCAGATCGAGATCGTAAACGGCGTTGGGCATGGCTACGTCAATGAGCAAGTTGGCGTCAAGCGCCGCAATGACGCGGCGAGCGCCTTCGTCGCCGTGCAACACGAGCAATTTCGAAAAGCAACTGGCCGGAAAGATGACCGGGGGACCAGCGTACGCTCCGTGTCGCGCGCGGCAGACCGTCGACCGCCCTGACTTCGTCCAAGCTATGTGCAGGGTCTGCATATCCTCAGGGCTGACTCGGTAATGATCGCAATGCAGTAGCAATAAGCCCTCGAAATTGCCTTCCATGGCCGCACGGGCCGCTTCGCGAATTGACGAGGCGAGGCCTTCCTCCCACTGATCATTGCGGCGCACCGTCACTGGCAAGTCGTTCAGCGCCCCGATGCATGCGTCGGCGTGGCAACCGAGGATGACTGTGACGTGACCGACTTGCGCTTCGATCGCGACGCGGCATTGGCGGCGCAGTAGCGGTTCGTCGCCAACTTGCACGAGTTGCTTCGGTTGTCCCAGGCGGCGCGAGGCGCCG
>JALHLM010000201.1 GCA_022844585.1 Pirellulales bacterium
AAATAATTGTAAATCGCTGGCGGGGGCCAATCCGGTTGGTGCCGTAAGCTTCCGGGCGTGGAGCGCGCGGGAAACGACGTCGTTGCCGGCGCGCTCCAGGCGCTGACGCTTCTGGCTCTAAATTCATATGAATGTTGTTAGCTTCCGTCCATCAACCTCTTCACGTCCCGCCAAGCCCGTGTATTCACCACGTCCTCCTTGGTCAGCCCGGCGCGACGTGCCTGCAGCACGCCGTAGCGCATGCACCCCAACCCGACGACGCTATGAGCGTCGGTCGAAATCACGATCGGAATCCCGCGCCGCTTCGCCGCCGCGCAGGCCACGTCATCCAAGTCGAGCCGTTGCGGGTTTGCGTTGAGCTCCAGGAATTTTCCATACTTCGCCGCGGCGTCAAACACCGCTTCCAGATCGACTTCGTACGCCTTCCGCTTGTTGAGCAATCTCCCCGTCGGGTGCGCGATAGCGTCGACATGGGGATTCTCTAGCGCCTCGAGGATTCGCGCGGTGATGCGCTCCCTGGGCTGGCTCTGCCCATAGTGAACGCTCGCCACGACCCAATCCGCGGCGCTCAGCACGTCATCATCCAGGTCCAGACCGCCGGCTTCGAGGATGTCGCATTCGACTCCCTTTAACACCGTGATACCCTTGAACTTCGCCGCGGCCGCTTCGATGTGGTCCCAATGCTCGACGAGCCGATCGGCGTTGAGCCCGTTCGCCATCGTGACCCGCTTGGAGTGATCGGTGATGGCGATGTACTTCAATCCTCGCGCCTGCGCCGCGGCGATCATTTCCGCGATCGTCGCCGTGCCGTCGGTCGCCGTGGTGTGCATGTGCAGGTCGCCGACCATGTCCTCCACTTCCAACAACCGCGGCAGCGCGCCTTGCTTCGCCCACTCGAATTCCTGCCGCGCTTCGCGGATCTCCGGCAGGAAGCAAGGCAAATCGAGCGTGGCGTAGACGTCCTCCTCCGTCGCGCCGGCGATTTTTTTCTCGCCTCGGTAGACGCCCCATTCGTTGATCTTCAGCCCGCGGTCCTTGGCCATTCCGCGCAGGACGACGTTGTGATCCTTCGACCCGGTGAAGTATTGCCACGCTGCGCCGAAGGAATCCTCCGGCACGACGCGCAAATCAACCTGCAATCCTTCGTTCAATCGCACCGACATCTTGGTCTCGCCGCGTGCCAGCACGAGCGCGACTTCCGGGTGCGCCGCCAGGCGATCCATCGCCGGGTTCGGGTCCGAGGCCACGGCCAGAAAATCCAAATCGCCAATCGTCTCCCTGCCGCGTCGATAACTTCCGGCTGGCTCCAGTCGTACCAGTCCCGGCACACCTTGCAAGTGCTCGCGAATCGCCTGCACACGCTCGTCGGCCACCGCCCACAGCAATCGCTTGTCCGCGGTTTCGGCCGTTTCCAGTCCGCGCAGGATGGTTTCTTCTGTCTTCGCGCCAAAACCCTTCAACTCGCGCACGCGATGTTCGTCGCAGGCCTTCCGCAAGTCCGCCAGCGATTGGACGTGCAACTCCTTGAATAACGTCGCCGCCTTCTTCGGTCCCAATCCTGGCACGCGCAGAATCGCCAGCACGCTCGCCGGCACCTGCGCCTGCAATTCCACCAGCATCGGCAGCGCGCCCGTACGCACCAGCGTTTCGATCTTTTCGGCCAGGTCCTTGCCGATTCCCTCGATCGCCTGCAGTTCCTTCACCGGATCTTCACTGCCATCGACGACGCGATCCAACGATTCCGTGGAGTCCCCAATCACCCGCGCGGCATTGCGATACGCCCGCACCCGAAACGCATTCGCCCCCTGAAACTCCAACAGGTCAGCAATCTGTTCGAAAACGGTGGCGATTTGGTTATTGGTCATCGTTGAAATGCCAGTGATTCAAGGGCCGTGAGTCGGATTCAAGTATTGGGTGATCGTGGTAAGCATCACACCAACCCGAATCGCCAGCGAGGGGGAGAGGACGCTGCATGTCAGCGCGATCCGGCGCTGAGAACCGGCGCTTTCTCCCCCTCGCTCGCGCTTCGGGTTGGTGTTCGTTTCCCGGTGCCAACATTCCAAATATCTCAAGGGAACTTCCTACCTACTCCACCTACTGACTACTCCACCTACTTCCCCCACTTCCTCCCCTCCCAATTGTGACCGGAAACTCGATCCTTTATAACTTGGGAGAGTCGCGGCGCGCACAACAGGGGTTCTCGAATGCGGCTGGTATTGGTTTCGAACGAGGGGTCCTGCACTAAACTGCGTCTGTCGGGTCGCGTTACCCAAGAGGATTTGGCCGCCGGCGCCGACCCGTTTCTCGACTTGCTGGGCGCCGACGCCTATGCCCGCAAGACCCTGGTCGACCTGCACGAATCCGATTTCATCGATTCCTCAGGCGTCGGGTGGCTGATGAATTGCCACAAGAAGTTTCGCCAGGCGGGCGGCGCCTTGGTGCTGCATTCGATTCCGCCGCTCGTGTATCGCACGTTGCAGGTGCTCCGGATGGAGATGGTGCTCAAACTGGCGAAGGACGAAGCCGACGCCGAATCCCTGGCCCAAGCTTGACGTGAAACATGCCTGAGCTGAAGCCGCTGCAACTGGAACTGCTCGACACCGTGGACGGCGTGAGCACGGTGCGCGCCCGCGGTTGCCTGTCGGATAACGCGGCCGCGGCGGCCACGCTCGAAGCGCTGCTTGGCGCCGATTGTTTCGCATCACACGTGACGCTCGATCTGAATCACGTCGACTTCATCGATTCCAGCGGCATTGGCTGGCTGCTCGGCGCGCATCGCCGGTTCCGCAGCGCCGGCGGCGGGCTGGTGCTGCACAGCATTCCGCCCGTGGTCCGCCAGACGCTGAAAGTATTGCGCATGGACGAAGTGCTCCGTCTCGCCAAGGATGAATCCGCCGCCCGCTCGCTTGTTCGTGGGGAAACCATCGCATGACCGAAGTCGCGTCCATCCAATTCGTGCCGGCGGAAATTCACGATCAGGACGCCGAGCAGGCGGTCGCCACGCTGATCGATCACGTCGTCGGCCTGCCGGCCAGCGATTTATTCTTTGCCGCCGAAGAGGATCACATCCAGATTTCCGTGCGGCATCTCGGCGTGGTTAGGCAAGTGACCACGCTGTCGCTGGAGCAAGGCAAGCGGATGATCGGCCACATCAAGGCGCTGGCCGGCATGGATCTCACCGAGCGCCGTCATCCCAGCGACGGCCGTTGGATTCACATCCAGCCGGACGGTCGCAAGGTAGACCTGCGCATCTGTTCCATTCCGACGCTGTACGGCGAAGATTTGTCGATGCGGTTGTTGGAGCGCGATTCCAACCTCCGCACGCTCGATGGCGTGGGTCTCGCGCGGCATGAGTACAACCAGTTGATGAATCTGCTGGCCAGCCCCAGCGGCCTGGTCCTCGTCACCGGCCCGACCGGCTCCGGCAAGACGACGACGCTCTACGCCTGCATCCAATATCTCAACAACGGCCGGCGCAAGATCAACACGATCGAAGACCCGGTCGAATACGCAGTCCCCGGCGTCCGCCAATCGCAAGTCAACCCGCGGTTCAATCTCGATTTCCCCGAGATGCTTCGCGGCGTGTTACGCCAAGCGCCGGACGTGATCATGATCGGCGAGATTCGCGACAGCGTCACCGCCGACACCGCGGTCCGCGCTGCCAACAGCGGGCATCTCGTCTTCGCCACGCTCCACGCGCCGGTCGCCAGCAGCGCGGTCGCCAGCATGTTGGCCCTCGGCGTGAAGCCGCATTTTTTCGCCAGCAGCTTGCTAGGCGTGCTCTCGCAACGCCTCGTCCGCACGCTCTGCCCGCATTGCAAAGTTGGCTACGATCTTTCCGACGCCCCGCACACCTTCGAAGCGGTCCGCCCCTGGTTGGAACCGAGCCAAGGGCAACAGATGTTCTCGGTCAAAGGCTGCGACCGCTGCTTCCAGGACGGCTACGCCGGCCGCACGGCGGTGTTCGAAATGCTCTGCATCTCGCGCGAAACCCGCCGCCTGATCGCCGAAGGCGCCAACCCGCGCGACATCGAACAACAAGCCATCCAAGACGGCATGATCGAATTCCGCCGCTCTTCGCTGTTGAAAGTGGCGCAAGGCGTGACGAGCATCGAAGAGGTTCTCCGCGCCGTGCCGACGGAGTATTTGGGGCTGGATTGACACCGTGACGATGCCCCTTCGGTAGGTCAGGCATAAACCATCACCGACCGCGACGCAAATCAGCCAACGCCACGATCACGCGCTCGCGCTGCGCTGCACCAGGATTGCCTGACTGGAATCGACGTCGCCCCTCGTCAGGCAATCCCGTCTCGACGCGCAACTGGAAACGCTTCGAGCGACTTGATCGTTGGCATACACTTGGCTGATGGATTTTGCCTGACCTACCGCTCGTTTCTTCATGTCCGACCAGCGCAGCCAACTCGATCTCGACGACGACCCGGGCTTTTTCAGCCGGCTTGGGCAGTTCTTTTCCGCGTTGTTTCTCGGGCCGTTGATTGGCTTGCTGTTCTGGTTGGGGATCGAGCAGAACCGCCGGGCTGCGCCGCTCGTGGCCACCATTGCCGAGAACCTGCTGAAGACGTTGGTCCTGTTCTGGGTGCTGCTCTTGGTGTTCATTTGGTATCGGCCTGCCTGGCTGAGACGGCTTTACCTACGCTCGGAACGCAAGGTCGTCTTTGTCGGCTGGATCACCCGCGTCGCACTATTCCTGGCCATCGTTTTCGCGGCTGGTTGGGGACTGGTCGACCATTTCCTGTTGCGCTGAGAACCGTCGACGCACGGCCTGCGTAGTCAACGACAAGCCGATAGAATCCCCACACCGTGTCGCTAACGGACCAACCCGTGACGGACACCGACCGGTCCCGCCGCCCGTTTCGGCTGGCTGATTTGTTCTTGTTGACCGTCGGCTTCGCGATTGGTTTTGCAATGCTCGCCGCCATGCGCGCCGATGCTGTTCGCCGATCTGAGTTGCAACTCCCCGAAGACGTTGGAAGCCAGTCGTTGGACCAATCCGGGTTGTTCGAGCTACTGGCATTTGGCCTGACAATCGGCATCACGGCGGCGTTTCCATTGGTGCGCGTGAACGAGGCCTGGAACTATCGGGACAGCCGTCGACTGCGAGTGACGGATACGCTGGGCTTCGCGCCAGCTCCGCTTCTCGTGGCAATTATGTTGACACAGGTGGTCGAGTTGGACTCGTTCTTTGGACCGGCGGTCCAGGCCCTGTCAATCTTTGGCTTCTTGTATGTTGCCGCCGCGGCGTTGCTCAGCATGCCGATTGGACTTGCGCTCATGGCTGAATTCCCACGTCAGGGGAGTTGGATTGACTATCTTGGAGTGGCGGCGCCGTTTTCCATGGGCCTACTGTTCCTGCGTTCCATTTCCCTTCTCTAGTCATTCAATGAACTCGCCCCCGTCACCGTCGCTCGCCTTCACCAGCCGGGACCTGTTCCTCGGCGTGGCGCTCGTCGGCGTGTTGCTGGGCGTCTTTTCCACGTTCGGCATGTTCTTCGCCGCACCGCTCGCCCTCGTCATTGCAATCGGCCTGTTCTACTACGGGCATCGCCAGCAACGTCGGCCTTACATTTGGGCGGCGCGATCGTTGATGCTCCCCGCCGCTTGTTTGACAGCGATTGTCCTGTTCGGACGTGTGTTTTTCGGCGCGGGGCCGATTTACTCGCGCGCAAAGTGGCCAACGCTTGTTTCGGAAATCGCCACGGCCGCAGGTGCCGACTTGGACGGCGTGAGGGTGTCGTGTCTGGGCGCCTTTCTCGACGAAGAGTACGTCTGGCGACAGCGAGTTCCACGAGAGAATTTGGAGATGCTCATCGCAAAACTCGAACTGGCCGAGCAGCAGGCGGCGCAGGCTGAGACGTATCGGTATCAAGTACCTTACTTGTGGAGGCCAACCAAGAAACCAGAAAACCGCTACTTCACCGGTTATTTAGACGAAGGCGAGACGGTTATGATCCACGATCCCACGACCGAGTGGCTCCACGTGTACTATCATTGGGACTTTTGATCTCCAGCGGTAACTCCCACTGACTCCGCACATCACGATGAACCCCGGCCAATTCAAAGTCCTCTACGACGGCGAGTGCCCGTTCTGCCGGCTGGAAGCCCGATGGTTGGGCCGCCTGGATCGGCGCGGGCGTCTGCTGTTGGAGGACATCGCCGCGCCGGAGTTCGATCCCGCCCAATACGGCGCCACGCTGCCGGCGTTGATGGGCACATTGCACGGTATTCACGCCGATGGTCGCCAAACCCAGGGCGTGGAGACGTTTCGCCAGGCGTATCGCGCGGTCGGCCTGGGCTGGGTACTGGCCCCCACCGGCTGGCCGATCTTACGCCCGTGCTTCGATTTCCTCTACCACATCTTCGCCCGCTACCGCATCCGCATGGGCGGACTCTTCGGCCGCGGCTGCGCGGATCGGTGCGCGATGCCGGCAGCGCGAGCGAAGTAGCGTTCCGTAGGTCAGGCACCCCGGTCGAAGTCAATTCGGTGGGCGCTTTGTCGTCGCTTACTAACATCCCCAACCCGCGCCGGCAAATTGCCTGACGGTTCGATGTCGCTTCCTGTCAGGCAATTTGCCGGCACAGTTTTTGGATGTTGGTTCGCGACGTCGTAGAGCATACCTATTCGCCTTCGACTGGGGTGCCTGACCTACAGAATTTGGTCCTCGTTATGCCGCCTAGCGACTGCTCGTTGATTAATTTACCGACAAAAAGCTGGGCACTTGCAACGCAAAAACCCTCGCATGGTTGGACCATGCGAGGGTTCGTTGTTGCTGCGCTGACTTTGCAACTCACGCTTACCAGCGGCGGGCGTGCTGCTGGTTGACGTCGTCGAAGTCCAGGAACCACCAGCCGTCATCCCATTCCAAGGTCACTTTCCGCCAGCCCAGCGGCACTTGCGGATACGGATAGAACGGGCCGATGTACGGCCACGCGGTCGCCGAGTACTGCTTCGGATACGTCACCGCGGCGTAGTTCGGATGCGCGGCGTAGCTCGGCCACGCGTAGTTCGGCAAGTTCGGCTGATCGTAGTTCACCGGAGCGACGCCGCCGGCGGGGCCAGGCATCGAGGCCGGCAACGGAGCGCCGGTCGCGCCGCCGCCGTAATAGGCGTCCGGCACTTCGCGAGCATCGGCCGGTTGGAACGAACCCGGCGCGGCTGCGACAGGAGCGTCATCCGCCTGGTAGCTCGTCGTGCGGCCAACGCGTGGCTTCTTGGCAGAAGTCTTGCGTTCCAGCGGCAACGGCATGTCTTCTTCGGCGCTCGTCTGGCGAGCGGTCGAAGACTTGGTCTTGCGGCTGGCCGTTTTCTTCGTCACCGCTGGCTTTTCGGCCGGCGTTTCCGCGGCCACGACTTCGATGTCGTTGATCACATGCTCGATGCCTTCGATCCGCTCGACGATTTCAATCGCCGCGGTGAGCTGTTCATCGCTCCGCACGCGTCCCGACAGCCAGGCGGCGCCGTCTTGGTACTTCACTCCGATGTTGTAGTCGACCAACGCGCCGCTGTCACGCAGCTCGTTGGCGATCTGCTGCGCCATCTCCCGATCTCCGGCAACGGCGACGCCCGGCAGACTGACCGCCAAGGCAACGAGCGCCACCGCAATCCTTGAAAGTCGCATGGTTCCCCCCTCTGAAACTTTGGTAACGCGCTAGCTTATCGCGAGATCGCCCCGGGCAGGGTCTAGTAGCCCGGTCTGGGCGACGCGGCCGGTCGGCGTTTTCGCACGGCTGGTGTCGATGGCCAATCTCCGCCGCGCAGTCAGGCCGCACGAGAGATATCAGCCACCTAGGTAACTCATTCGGCTACCGGTTGTAGCGGAAGGAATCTTTTTTTCGATTTTGCCACGCCCGCCGGTCGTAGCGAACTTGCCGAAAATTCCCTCGACGGCCCAAGTTCCGCCGTTTGCCGTACGCAGCGCCAACTCCCGCTCGTTGGCGCGTCGGGCTAATATGAGCCGTTCACAGGCCAATCTCCTGGGTCGACGTTTCGCCATGCTCAGTCTGAAATCAAGCACCGCCCCGTGGTGGCTGGAGCGGGTGGAGGAAAATATCGAGGAGATTCTGCTCGACCACGCGCATTGCGAGAAAAAAGCCGCTGGCACGGCGATGAATCTGATTTTCAGCTACGTCGATCGCGTCGAGTTGGTGAAGCAACTATCCCCGATCGTTACCGAGGAGCTGGATCATTTCCAACAGGTGATCGACCTGATCCAGACCCGGGGAATGCGCTTCCGGCGGCTGACACCTAGCAACTACGGGCAGCAACTTGGCGATTTAGTCCGCAAACTGGAACCAGGCCGCGCCATTGATCGATTACTCGTCGCCGCGCTCATCGAAGCTCGTTCGTGTGAGCGGTTCGCCCTACTTCGCGATCGCCTGCAGGACCGCGAACTGGCGGCGTTCTATGGCAGCCTGTTCGAATCCGAGGCCCGGCATCACGCCACATATGTCCAAATGGCGTTAATGTTTGCGCCGGAGGCCGTCGTTTTCGAGCGGCTCCAGGAATTAGCCGAGCGAGAGGCGGAAATTATCGACCGTGGCGACCCCAATGCCCGGGTTCATGGATAACAAAACATCCGGTACTTCGTGTCCAATTGCACTTGCCCGACGCGCTTTACACTAGCCGCCCAGCTTGATCCCGCAAGAGCGGCAGACGTGGACGTCCTCCTTCATAAGTAGGCCCACCCAAAAAAGAGGGAGGCACGTGATCAGCAACGCGATCAACGTCACCCAACCCGCGGTCGACACCTGCGACTTCCGATATGGTGGTGAATGCTCATGACAAAACGGGCACTCGAAGCCGGTGTTGGCGGACGTGGCGGCCACGAATTTCGCCGCGGTCGGTCGCACCGGCGGTGGTGCGACACGCGGCGGAGGCGGCGCATGGCTGGCGATCTCGAACAACTGATGGCAATGAGGGCAGTTCACCGGCGCGGGCACGGCCGCCGCAGTGGCGACGAAAGCCTGTTGGCAATAAGGACATGCGAAAGTAGCCATCGTCGATTACTCCCCCCGACCACCAGCGAAGCCGACGGGCGACAAAAGAATTCCCGTCGTCGTGGTATTTCGTCTGTCACGCCCAAGTCTTGGATGCATCCAAAAGACATTTCCGCGACGACCCGCGTTCGAAACCAGTTCTTCGAAATTCGCTGCCCCATCCTTCAGGAACGCCCACGATGTCGACCAAAGCACGTCTCCAGGGACAACTGACCCGCTCGCGTGGATTTCTCGAAAAAATCCTCGCCGACTTCAAAACGCCCCAGGAATGGACGCACCAGGTCCATCCCAAGGCCAACCACGCTCTCTGGGTCACCGGCCACCTGACGACCGTCGATAACTTTTTCACCTCGCTGGTCGCGCCGGAAAAAGCCAAGGACCTGCCGGGCTACAACGAAAAATTCGGCATGGGCTCGCAGCCGGTCGCAGACGCCACGGCCTACCCCGCGACGGACGAGTTGCTGCGCAACTTCCGCGAACGCCGCGAAACATTGATGGGAGTTCTCGACGGCATGACCGACGAGCAGCTCGCCGAAAAAATGCCCCCAGGCTCGCCGGAATTCTTCACCGACAAGGCCTCAGCGTTCGAACTGGCCGCCTGGCACGAAGGCATGCACAGCGGCCAGGCCACCATCGCCCGCCGTGCGCTCGGCAAGAAACCGCTGATCGGCGGCGCGCCGGACTAGCGGCGCGACCGGGATGTGCCACAGTCTCCTTTCGCTCCGCGAAAGGCCCGGATCCTTTCGCGGAGCGAAAGGAGACTGTGGTGCGCGCTGAGCATCCCGGCCAACCCTTGGATTGCTATAATCGCAGGCGCGCG
>JALHLM010000202.1 GCA_022844585.1 Pirellulales bacterium
TCATTCTGCAACGCCAGACGGGCGGTGACTTGGCGGAAATCCTCGACAAGATCGGCCACCTGATTCGCGAGCGCTTCAAGATTTGGGGACAGGTGCAGGCCCTCACCGGCGAAGGCCGTTTGTCCGGCATCGTTCTATTGGCGTTGCCGCCCGTGCTGTTCGCGGCGGTGTATCGCCTGAATCAAGAATACGTGATGGTGCTGTTCACCGACCCGATGGGCAACCAAATGCTCGCGGGCGCCTGTGTGCTGCAGGTTATTGGCGCCCTCGTCATCCGCAAGATCATCAACATCAAGGTGTGATATGAGTTTCCTGTTGGCCGCGGGCCTGGTCAGCTTCGAGAAGTTGTTGCCGTTCGCGATCTTCGGCTTGTTCGCCGCCTGCGCCTGGATGGTGCTCGACCGCGTCGCGCGCGGGCAATCGCGCGCTTCGGAGCGGTTGGATGAAATCAAAAACCCCGGCGCGCGGAAGCGCTCCGAGGCGCTCGGCGCCAAGAAGCAAGACGCCATGAGCAAGGTGTTGGAGAAGGCGGCGCCCGCGTTGGCCAAGTCGCTGCAACCCAAGACCGAACTCGAAGTTAACAAGCTGAAGGTCAAGCTTTCGAACGGCGGCTTTCGCAGCGAGGCGGCGCCGACGATTTTCTTGAGCTTGAAGTTCGTCGGGCTGATCACCGGCTTGGTGCTCGGTTCCGGCACGTTGCTCGGCGTCGGCGTCACACAACAATCCGTGATGTACGTAATTCTCGCCGCGGGCGGCCTGTTCTTCCTCCCGGAAGTGCTGCTGTGGTTGATCGTTCGGACGCGCAAGCAGAATATCTTCCTCGGCTTGCCCGACGCCCTCGACTTGATGGTGGTTTGCGTCGAAGCGGGTCTCGGCCTCGACCAGGCTATGCGGAAGGTGTCCGAGGAAATGAAGAAGACGTACCGCGTCATCTCGGATGAATTCGCTTTGGCGAATCTGCAATTGCAGATGGGTCGGCAGCGCGCCACGGTGCTGCACGAGTTGGGCATCCGCACCGGCGTGGACGATGTTCGAGCGTTGGCAGCGATCCTGATTCAGGCCGACAAGTTCGGCTCCAGCATCGCGCAAGCGCTGCGCGTGCAGAGCGATTCGATGCGCACGCGTCGTCGGCAACTCGCCGAAGAAAAAGCCGCCAAGACCGCGGTGAAATTGATCTTCCCGCTGGTGCTCTTCATCTTCCCCGGCATCTTCGTGGTGCTCGTCGGCCCGGCCGCGATCACGATGGTCCGCGACATGTTCCCAAAGATGGGCGGGTAAGGGCGAAGGACGCCACACAGTCTCCTTTCGCTCCGCGAAAGGTCCGAGCCTTTCGCGGAGCGAAAAGAGACTGTGTTGTCAGGCGGGGCTAGGTGATCGCGTTTTCATCGACGAACCGTAGCGGCGCGTCTTTCCATTCCTTCGCGTATTCAATGCCGATCCGCGGCGTGATCGCGATGTTCGGGCGATAGCCAGGCGAGGTTTGAAAGTACAGTTCCTTGCCGGTCACCGTGACGCCATTCTCGGCGCGCGTGACGCCGAAGCCGCGAGCCAGCAAGCCCGGTCCCGTGAGTTTCGCTTCCCAGCCGTCCAGCGGCACGGCGGCGCGAATCAGCACCGCGTGCGCCTCGCCTTCCGTGCCGACGACGACGTTGAGCATGTCGTAGATGCCGTAGATCAAGTAGACGTACGCCCGGCCCGGCGGCCCGAACATCGTCTCCGTCCGCCGCGTCCGCCCGCGCGATGAGTGTGACGCCAAGTCTTGTGGACCGAGATAGGCCTCGGTCTCGACGATCCGGGCCCGCAATCGCACTCCCTCGACGTGACGCACCAGCACTTTGCCGATCAAAGCGCGCGCGACTTCGGCCGCCGATGCTCGGAAGAAACCCAAGCCGAGCTTCGTCGGACGCGTGGCAGTATTCGCGGAATCGAGTCGAGGCATAAGTGTCTGCAAAGAGAACGGTTCATCGAGCCTATGAACTGCGAATCAGGAACGCAATCCAGTCCACTCGCCAAGAGAGCCGGAACCGTTAGCGCCCGGAAGGAATCGGAGAAACGCGATTTGCTTGGGCGCGCTCCGGGCGCTGACGCTTCCGGCTCTATGCGCAGATTCGTGATTTGCCATAAAATACGGGATTCGCACCCTTCCCCGATCGACTTCTGAGCGAATCTCAACCATGGCCGTTCCACGCCTGATCCAGCTGCGCGGCGTGGAGGTGCACAATCTGAAGCATCTGGACCTTGACCTGCCGCATCGCAAGTTGATCGTCCTCTGCGGCGTCAGCGGGTCCGGAAAGAGCAGTCTGGCGTTCGACACGCTCTACGCCGAAGGGCAGCGGCGGTACATCGAGAGCTTTTCCGCCTACACGCGCCAGTTTCTGGAGCGGATCGAGAAGCCGGCCGCGGAACGCATCGACGGGATTCCGCCCGCGATCGCGGTGGAACAGCGCGCGCCGAATCGTTCGAGCCGTTCCACCGTCGCCACCGCCACCGAGGCCAACGACTATCTGCGGCTACTGTTCGCCCGACTAGGCCGCGTGTTTTGCAACACCTGTGGGCAGGAAGTCCGTCGCGACTCCTCCCAAAGCGTGGCCGAGAAACTTGCGCGGCTTCCCGCTGGGACGCGGTTCCTCGTGACGTGCCCCGTAACGTGCCTCACCGCGGCGGAAGTATCAACGACGATCGCCGCGCTCCAAGAGTCCGGGTTCGCCCGCGTTATCTGGGACGATCGCACGATCAATCTCGCCGACGCGCCGCCGGATCGCCCGCCGCGCGACGGCCGCGCGCATGTCGTCGTCGATCGCCTCACCGCCGGCGCTCCCGCCGAACGTCTACGCGATTCTCTCGAAACCGCATTCCGCCACGGTGGCGTATGCCACATCTGGACCGCAACTTCCGACACTAGCCCGACGCGCAAGCGAGGGAGCGAGGACGCCGCAGACCGAGTACACGTCGCCGATGCGACCGACGTCAACTCCCCCTCGCTTGCGCGTCGGGCTAGTGTGACAGATGCAACAGCGATTTCGCTCGACAACCAACCATGGCAGCGCACCGCTTACAGCAACCGTTTCCGCTGCGACCAATGCGGGCGCGACTATCCTGAGCCGGACCCGCGGCTGCTGAGCTTCAATCACCCGGAAGGCGCCTGCCCGACGTGCGAAGGTTTCGGCAACATCGTCTCGATCGACATGGACCTGGTGGTGCCGAATCCGGAAAAATCACTGCGCCAAGGCGCGATCGCCCCGTGGAACACGCCGTCCTACGCGCACGAGTTGGAAGAGCTAATGGCGCTCGCGAAGGACTACGACGTCCCCGTTGACGTTCCCTATAGCCAGCTCGATGAGCGGCAACGCCAACTCGTCTACGACGGCGTGCCCGAGCGCAACTTCGGCGGGCTGCGCGGCTTCTTCCAATGGCTGGATCGCCGCAAGTACAAGATGCACCTCCGCGTGTTCTTATCGCGCTGGCGGAGTTATCAGCCGTGCCCGGAGTGCCATGGTGCGCGACTTCGACCCGAAGCATTGGCGGTGCGCATCGCGGGGAAGAACGTCGCCGATTTCCTGATGCTGAAGGTGCAGGACGCCATCGCGTTTCTCGATGCGCTGCAGCTTTCCGCCGAACAACGCAAGATCGCCCGCGTGATGCTTGATCCGCTCCGCGCGCGGCTCGGTTATCTCGCCGCGGTTGGGCTGGATTACCTCACGCTCGATCGCACGCTGCGCACGCTCAGCGGCGGCGAGGCTCAGCGCGTCGCGCTCACCGCGGCGCTTGGTTCCAGTCTCGTCAACATGCTGTATGTGTTGGACGAACCGTCGATCGGGCTCCATCCGCGCGATACCGAGCGGCTGGTGCATGCCGTCCAAGGTTTGCGCGATCGAGGCAATACCGTCGTCGTGGTCGAACACGACGAGCAATTCATTCAAGCCGCGGATCAACTCGTCGAAATCGGCCCGAGCGCCGGCCAACGCGGCGGGCAACTGGTCTTCCAAGGCACGCCGGAGGAAATTCTCCAAGCGACAAACAGCCTGACCGGCGACTACCTGGCCGGACGGCGCTTAATCAGCACGCCCACGCGCCGTCGCGAACCGAACCACGGTTGGATTCGCCTCGCCGGCGCGCGAGGGCACAATCTGCAGAATGTCACCGTCGAGTTTCCGCTCGGCATGTTGTGCGTCGTGACGGGTGTCAGCGGGTCTGGCAAGAGCACGCTCATCGAGGACACGCTTTATCCCGCCGTGCGACGCCGCCTCGGGCTCGATGCACCGAAGCCGCTTGAATTCACCGACTTGCTTGGCGACGGGCAGCTCGAAGATTGCCAGCTCGTCGATCAAAGCCCCATCGGGCGCTCGCCGCGTTCGAACCCGGTCACGTACGTGAAGGCGTTCGACGAGATTCGCGCCGCGTTCGCGGCCACCGGCGACGCCAAACTCCGCAACTACACGGCGAGCCATTTCAGCTTCAACTCCGCCGACGGCCGCTGCGCCACCTGCGAGGGGGACGGCCATCTCGCCGTCGACATGCAGTTCCTGGCCGACGTTTACATGAAATGCCCGCAATGCCAAGGGAGGCGTTATCGGCGCGAAGTGCTGGAAATTAAATACCGCGGGCGCGACATCGCCGATGTGTTGGAAATGACCGTCCGCGAGGCGTTCACGTTCTTTCGCGGCCAGAAGAAAGCGCAGACCAAACTCAAACGGTTGATGGACGTCGGGCTCGATTACATCTGCCTCGGCCAGCCGGCCAACACGCTCTCCGGCGGCGAAGCGCAGCGCCTGAAACTCGCCGGATACTTGAGCGCGAAGCGCCGCGGACGCTGCCTGTTCCTGCTCGACGAACCGACCACGGGGCTGCACTTCTCGGACATCGTGCAACTGCTCGATTGCTTTACGGCGCTCTTGGACGCCGGCCATTCGCTCATCGTGGTCGAACACAATCTCGCCTTGATTCGCGCCGCCGACCACATCATCGACCTCGGCCCCGAAGCCGCCGAAGGGGGCGGCCGCATCATCTCCACCGGCACGCCGGAAGCGGTTTCCCGAGCCAAAGAGTCCGTCACCGGCCGCTATCTGGCCGCCGCCCTAGCCCAAGACGCCAGCGCCGCCGAGCATGATTGACACGTCAGGTCACACCGCTAATATGAAGCCAGACAGGCAGTTACGTTCAACAACCCTGGCTGACGAAGTCAACTCCGAGGATTCACCACGGAGGCACGGAGAACACGGAGGGGAGAGTGCGATGCTTTTTTGAACCGCGGAGGCGCTGAGACGCGGAGAGGAAATCTGAATTTCTAAATTGAAATGTCGAATCAAATTTGAAGTTCGAATGTCGAATGAAACTGGGCGGTTGAGGTAGCCCGTTGATCGCCAAGGAGATGCGACTATCTCCATTCAGATTTCGTCATTCAAAATTGATTCGAAATTCCAATTTAGAAATTCAAATTTCCCCACTCCTCTCTCCGCGTCTCAGCGCCTCCGCGGTTCAAAACAGTTTCCCTTCCCCCTCTCCGTGTCCTCCGTGCCTCCGTGGTGAATCCTCCTCCGTCGGCCGTTTTCAAAGGTGCCCATGATGACTCAGCTTCTCGCCGCCCGGGCAGGGCAGATTACTCCCGAGATGGAATTCGTCGCTCACCGCGAGCAACTGGCGCCGGAGTTGATTCGCGATGAGGTCGCCGCCGGGCGGATGGTGATTCCGGCCAACAAGGTTCACTTGCAGAAGAAGCTGGAGCCGATGTGCATCGGCGTCGCGGCGAGTTGCAAGATCAATGCCAACATTGGCAACTCGGCGGTGACCAGCAATCGCGAAACCGAATTGGACAAACTCCACACCGCGGTGCACTTCGGCGCCGATACGGTGATGGACCTCTCCACAGGCAAGGACATCGACCGCATTCGCCAGGCCATCATCGACGCCTCGCCGGTGCCGATCGGCACGGTGCCCATCTATCAGATGCTCGAACAACTTGGCGGCAACATCGAGGACATGCGGCCGCAGCATTTCCTCGACATGGTCGAGCACCAGGCCAAGCAAGGCGTCGACTACATGACGGTCCATTGCGGCGTCATGCTCGAACACTTGCATCTCACGATGCAACGAGTGACCGGCATCGTCAGCCGCGGCGGGTCGCTGATGGCCAAATGGATGATGGCCCACCGGCAGCAGAACCCGCTCTACACGCACTTCGAAGACCTCTGCGACATCATGCGCGAGTACGACGTGACCTGGAGCCTCGGCGACGGCCTCCGCCCCGGCAGCATCGCCGACGCCAGCGACGCCGCGCAATTCGCCGAGTTGGACGTCCTCGGCGAGCTCACCAAGAAAGGTTGGGCGAAAGGCACGCAAGTCATGGTCGAAGGCCCCGGGCATATCCCGATGCACGAGATCGACATGAACATCAAGCGCCAGATCGCAGCCTGCGACGGCGCGCCGTTCTACGTCCTCGGCCCGCTCGTGACCGACATCGCCCCCGGCTATGACCACATCACGAGCGCCATCGGCGCCGCGTTAGCCGGCTGGAGCGGCGCGGCGATGCTCTGTTACGTCACGCCGAAGGAACACCTCGGCCTGCCCGAGATCGACGACGTGAAGCAAGGCGTGATCGCCTACAAGATCGCGGCCCACGCCGCCGACCTCGCGCGCCAACGCCCCGGCGCCCGCGACCGCGACGACGCCCTGAGCCGCGCCCGCTTCGCCTTCGACTGGAACGAACAATTCCGCCTCTCACTCGACCCCGAAACCGCCCGGCGGATGCACGACGAAACCTTACCGCAAGACACGTTCAAAAGCGCCCACTTCTGCAGCATGTGCGGCCCGAAGTACTGCTCGATGAAGATCACGGAGGATATTCGGAAGATGGCAGCGAATGGGGAGCCGCTGGTGGTGCTGGAGGCGGCTAATGCGGGGCAGTAGGATGCGACGGGACTCGCGGAATGATACGGAATAAAACTGCGAAATGCGCGAAGTTATGCGAAGGTAATAGCGTAGGAAAGAGGCTGGCGCGTCAACTTCCGAAGCGGACAATACTAGATGCCCGCGATCTCACCGAAGGAGCAGCGAAATCAACATGCGATACTCCAAGCGACCTGTCGACGAGTGGTTGCAGGCGCTACAGTCGGCCGATGCGGACGTGCGGTGGGAAGCGGTAGATGCGATTCGGCATGTGATGGATTTTCCGGACAATGCTAGTGTGCTGCTGGAAGTCAGTCAATTTGACGACGATCACCGCTGCCGTGGACTGGCGTTGCATGGGTTATGCGACTATCTGCACAACGAGATACTCGATCCTGACTCGGAGACCGAAGTACGCGATCAGCTGCTGACGATCGGAGCGGACGCGATCGTGGCAGCGATTGCCAGCGGTGATCCAAATGAAGGCGTTCGGGAACAGGCGGAGGAGTTGTTGCGGTTACTCGCGGGGCCAGCCAAGTAAATCAGGTACCGCTGCCGAATCCGAACCGCGCGCCTGAAACGCGACCGTTGCAATGTCCAGTGTCCCCGCCAAAAAAGTGCCTGACGAAACTCGCGCGCTGCTCCCTGTCAGGCAATTAGCCTTCGACGACTCTGGACTTTGGCGGCAGATTTCGGCGGGGCCGGTATCATCGACTTCGGACAGGGTGCCTGACCTACAATTTGGGGGACGATTCGGGTGGTTGTGGTATAATTGCCGGGCGAGGAATCCACTGATGCGAAGCTTCACCGCTGTCATTGAGCGTTGTGCGGAAACCGGACTTTACGTCGGGTACGTCCCCGGCTTTCCCGGCGCGCATTCTCAGGGCGAGACTCTCGACGAACTGTACGAAAACTTGCAGGAAGTGATCGCCATGCTCCTGGAGGATGGCGAACCGCCCCTCGAGGCGGAATTCATCGGCCCGCAGACTGTCCAAGTCGCGCTGCCATGAGCAAGCTGCCGGCGCTGAAACGATTCGCCGAGTTGAATCCTGTAGGTCAGGCACCCTCGCCGAAGCCGAAACGCGCGCACAACGATTAGCCGGCGCAACAACCAGAGTCGCCGACGGCAAATTGCCTGACAGGACGCGGCGTCTATCCCTGTCAGGCAATTTGCCAGCGTGGTTTTGGGACTTCGGCGGAATGCTCTGCTGGGCGGGCGTTGCAACTTTCGACCACAGAGCCTGACCGACGGTTGATGTGTGACGCCGGCGCGTTCTATGATAGAGGCACAAGTCACACGAGCCGTTTGTCTACGTCTCGTCAACATGGACGTTGTCTGTAGGCGAGCGACGCTGCCGCATCCTATCGGGCGAGCGCATCATGAGTTCACACGATTCTCGTATTGACGCCTACATCGCGAAGTCGGCCGGTTTTGCGCAGCCGATTCTGCAGCGATTGAGAAAGGCGGTTCACGCCGCATGTCCCAGCGTGGAGGAGACGATCAAATGGGGCATGCCGCATTTCATGTACGACGGTCGCATTCTCTGCGGCATGGCGGCCTTTAAGCAGCACTGTACCTTTGGATTCTGGGACGGAGCCGCCGTGGTGAGCAGGCCGGCGGATGAACAGGCGATGGGTAGTTTCGGTCGGATCGAAGCTTTGACGGATCTTCCCAGTGATGCCATGCTGCGCACGTATATCAAGAAGGCGGTCGCCCTTCGCGATTCCGGCCAAACGCCGCGTAAGAAAAGCCCCAAGAAGCCGCCATTGAAAGTCCCCAGCTACTTCAAAAAGGCTTTGCGAACGAATGATCGTGCGCTGGCGACGTTCGAAAACCTCAGCCCAAGTCACCAGCGCGAATACGTGGAATGGGTCGAGGAAGCGATGCGGGAAGCCACCCGCGAGCGCCGCCTCGCCCAAACATTGAACTGGCTCGCCGAAGGCAAGAGCAGAAACTGGAAGTACGAGAACTGCTGATTGCCAAGCCATGACGCCAAGCCAGTGCGCAGGGTCGCTGCCGGCAAATTGCCTGACAGGAAGCGAGCGGTGGTCATTGTCAAGCAATGAGCCGGCGTGGTATTGGGTCTTCCACGAAAAGCGTCGCTTGGCGAGCGTTGTGCCCTTCGACCAGGGTGCCTGACCTACAAAGGTCGCGACTCGCTGTCGCGTTATGCATCCTCGCAACTCCAGTCGGCAAGAGAGCGAGGGCTGCGGTATGATGCTCGCATGAAACTACGCTTTGAGCACAAAAGCCAGCCGCTGCTTCCCTGGTTTCAGTTCCTCAAGCGCCTGCTGATCAGCGTCGGCGTGGGCATGGGGCTGATCGTGTTGTCGCTCGTCGGCGGGATGGCCGGCTACCACTATCTGGAGGATCTTTCCTGGATCGACGCCTTCCTGAACGCGTCGATGATCCTGTCGGGCATGGGCCCTTTGATGCAACCTGAGACCGCGGCAGGAAAAATCTTTGCCGGCGTCTATGCGCTCTACAGCGGTTTCGCAGTGCTCGTCATCGCGGGCATTGCCCTGGGACCCATCGTGCATCGGATGCTGCATCGGCTCCATGCCGACGATTCCGACCTGAGCGAGAAAACGTAGGTTCGCGATTCAAATCTGAACGATGGCGCCCAATCCAATCCCGTAGGTCAGGCACCCTCGCCGAAGTCGAAACGTATGCACCACGATTAACCGGCGCAACAACCATCGAGGTTGCCGGCAAATTGCCTGACGGAATCAGCGTGCTAGTCCTTGTCAGGCAATTAGCCTTCGACGACTCTGGGCATTGGCGACATGTTTGGGCGGGGCCGGCGTCATCGACTTCGACGAGGGTGCCTGACCTACGAGATTGCTTGGCGCAGCGTGTTCAGAACCCCACGTTCAGCGAAATCGTCAGTAAGTGCGTGGTTACTTCCGCCGTGTAGTCGCCGATCAGCG
>JALHLM010000203.1:0-6921 GCA_022844585.1 Pirellulales bacterium
GCCGCCGCGACGTGAAACGAATCCACTTCGCCCGGGGATAGCAGTCGCCCGTTGATGCCGAGGGGGGCGCTCATGGTTCCGGCGAACTGGGAATCGACTTCCTCCGTCACTTCACGCCAGGGACTGACGAACATGCGCAGCAAGCCGGTTGGTGCAGAGCTTGGTTGCGTAAGCCGAACAGGATGCCAGGCGCCGATGTTCACGCGCTCGCCGACCAATCCGGTCAACGATCGTGCATGCAATTCTTGTTCGGTCATGCCGCGCAGGAAGGGAATCGCTTCGTTCGTGGCGCTGGCAAGTTTTAAGCGGAAGAAAGCAGGCGGTTGACCTTGGAACAGGGTGTCGTGCAACTCGATGCGATAGCGGCCGTCGCGCGGCAATGTGGCCGTGAGTCGCGCGTCGCCGTCGAGTTGCGAGACGCCTTGCGCCCAAGCCAGCTGCGCGCCGGTTTCGTCGAGCAGATGAATGACGGGATTCAACGGGCTGCCGAGTCGCTTGGCTTCGTCTTCGACGGCGAGCGTCGCGCCGGCTTTTCCGTCGAACGGCGCGATCACACGCGTCGCGCCGTCGCAGCGACCGGAGATCGCGATAGGAACGCTGACCGCTTCATTGGTCAGCGGAGATTGCACCAGTTCGTCGACGACCACGGCGACGGCATTGGAGATGCCTTGCTCGGTGGCGAGGCGAAGTTGCCGGATGCCGGGGAAGCTTTCCGCTGGCAGCTCGATTTCCAAATTGATGCTCTCGGACGAACCGCTACCTCGTAGCGAGGCGGCAATTGGCCGATCGCCCAGGAACAGTTTTGGCTCCGGCAGCAGTTCCGCGCCGGAAATGGTGACGGTCGTCTTGGCGCCAGACTGCAAACCGCGCAGGGAAATGTCGTCGATTCGCGGCGCGGCCAAGGCGACTGTGCTGAGCGCGAACTGCGCGAAACTGAAGACGACGGACAAAGTAGAAAATCGCATGGCGGCTGGCTCGTCGGTTTGAGGAGCGAATCCGCCGCGGGGCGCGCGGCGAGGCGGGAGGCGAAACGAACCCGCGACCGTGCGCGGCTTACCTCACACGGTCGCGGTCGGGATTTCGATGATAACCTCGGGTCGCGTCACTCGCTACCGAAGGGATCCTCTTCGTCAGCGGGAGCTTCGTCCGCCGGCGCAGCGTCATCGGCCGGGGCCTCGGCGGCGCTGGAGTCGTCCGCGGCTGCGTCGGCGCTGCCGAACGGATCAGCTTCGTCCGTGGCTTCTTCGGCTGGAGCAGCGTCGTCCGCCGCCGGCGCCGTGTCATCGGCCGCCGGAGCGGGGTCATCCGCGCCGAACGGGTCGCTCTCTTCTTCGGCGGGGGCCGCATCGTCTGCCGGCATTTCCTCGTCGGCCGCAGCATCCTCGGCGGGAGCTTCGTCGCCGCCGAAGGGATCGCTGGATTCGTCGTCGGCCGGGGCCTCGTCCGCTGCGGGAGCGGCATCGTCGGCGGGCGCGGCTTTTTCGGCCGGCATGTCATCCGCCGGTAAGGCGTCATCCGCGCCGAACGGATCGGCTGCTTCCTCCGTGACGGGCGCTGCGACCGGCGGGGCCGCGGTCTTCGCTGCATCCGCTGCCGCCGGTGCTGCTTCCAACGGATCTGCGAACGGTTGCGAGACCTCGGGTTGCGTGGCCGGCATTGGCGCGGCGTCGCCGGTGATGACGTCCAGCCGCGTCGGAGCCGGGGCGACCGTGGTCACCGGTTCGCGGCGTCGAATGGATTCCAAACGCTGACGGCGTTGGACCTGCGTGGCGGAGGTGGCGGTGGCCAACTTTGCCGCGCGATGTTGTTCCAGCGCGAGGCGGGAGCGGCCTTGGATGCGCTCCAGGGCCAGGCTCACGTCGTAAGCCCGGGTCGCGCCGGCTTCGAGGTCGGCGCCTTTCTCGAACTCCGCCGCGGCGGCCTTGTTGCGTCCGGCTTGGAGGTAAACCAACCCGCGGTAGTAGTGGCAACGCGGGTCTTGGCTACCGGCGTCGATGGCCTGGGTGAACAACTTCTCGGCGCCAAAGATGTCGCCATTGAAGTAAGCGTGAATGCCGTTTCCATACAGCCTTGACAGGGCGCCTTCCTGGGCCGAAGCGTTTTCCGCGGCAACTCCTAGCGTTGCCGCCAACGCCAGCAACTTGACAACTCGCATGGGCCTGGTCTCGTCTGAGGTGTTCTGTGTTCCCAATGACTGTGCTGTGTGCGATCGTCCGTGACAAAAAAACTACCGCCGGGGCGAGCGAAAATACTCGGCCCCGGCGATGTTGTTTTCTTGATGCGTTACTCCGCGTCGAGTTTCTTCAACTGGATGTTGCGGTAGTGGACCACGCTGCCGGGGTCGTGCTGTTGCAGCGCGAGGAGTCCCTTGGTGTGCGTGTTCTTCTCGTCGACGTAATCGACCACGACTTCATCGTTGATCTTGATGATGATGTGGTTGCCCTTGGCGATGATGTGTTCGGTCCACCAGGTGTCGTCTTCGATCAACTGCTTCTTGATGTCGACGAAGTTGTACAGGCTGCCGGTTTTCTTGGGGTCGCCGCTGGAGTTGTTGACCTGGGCCTCATAGCCCTTCGGCCAGCCTTCGCCGAACTCGACGCGGAAGTACATGCCGGAGTTGCCGCCTTTGTTGAGCTTCACTTCGGCCTTGAATTCCAGGTCGGTCAGCTCGCCGGCGCCTTCATAGAACAAGTGGCTGCGCGGACCTTTGCCGACGATGCAACCGTCCTCGACGGTCCAATCCTCGGCGTTTTCATTGGCTTTCCAGCCGTCGAGGTTTTCGCCGTTGAAAATGGTCACAAAGCCGTCGGCGTCGGGTTCGGCGGCGGTGAGGGGCTGCGAGGCCGCGTAGGCCAGCACGGCGAACGACAAAGCCAGCAAGGGGCGCTTCATCACGTATCAAACTCCTGGTTCAGAGTGGACAATCGGTAACGAGGAATCGAGCAACGCTTCCTGCTCGTCCGACTCGTCATCATGGCAGACGACGCAACTGCTCGCCACGCCCCGGCTCATGGCCTCCGGCGCGGACGTCGAACCGCCTTCGTGGTGGCATTCAGAGCAACAGCGGTGCCGCTCCGCGTCCAACCGGGCCAGTTGCAGCATCCCGGACGTCCGCATCGAGGAACCCTGCAAAGGTTGTTCCGGTGACACGATCCAGGCGGCCGAACAGACCTGCCACGGGAACGCCGCGGAGGCGGTACGATCGCTACCGGCCGTGCCGCGACTCCGCCAGGAATCTTCCCCGACCGAACGAAAACCAAACGCCACGAGCACGCCGACCGCCACCGCGCCGCAAAAACGCAACACCCGGTCGCATTCTTCCCACGCCCGGACGGGCACCACGCCACGCACCCGGTACGCGCTGGCCACCCGGCGCCGGGCCGTTTTCGCCAGGGCGATCTCTTCTTCCAGGGTGGCAAAGGTGGCGTCGTGGGCGGCCGAGTGCGGTTCGGCGACTTCGCCCCAGTAGCTCGGCAGGCCGCGGCTATCTTCGGGGCGGACGGCCTCTTCAAAGAGTTCCACGGCCGGGCGGAGGGCGATCGCCAGCCGCCGGCAATCGTTGCAACAGGTCAAATGCCGCTCAACGGAGGCGTCGCTCGAAGCGCCCGTGGGAAAGGGCCCGCGCGTCAGCACGTCGAACACCTGATCGCAGTTCATTCAGGACCTCCCGGCAAGCCGCCCGGACTGTTGTCGCACGATGGTTCAGCATGATCGCGGGCGTTCCCTTTCGCCAGATCCGCGAGGCGGAGCAAACCCCATTTCACGCGGTTTTTCGCGGTCAGCAGGCTGCAGCCCATGGCGTCGGCGATTTCCTGGAACTTCAGTTCGCCGAAAAACCGCAGCCGGAGGGCGTCCGCCTGGGCCGGGCTGAGCTGTAGCAAGGACTGCTCCAACAGATCGGCCCGTTCGCGCGCCAGCAATTCCCCCAACGGGGATGGGCGATCGCAACACACGGCGTCGTCGATCGGCGCGGCCACGGCGTTATCGGACCAGCAAGCCACCTGCGAGGCCTTGCCGCGTTTGGCCCCGATCGCCCGGCATTGATTCAGTAGAATCGTCCAGAGCCAGGTGCGAAACGAGCGTTCCGGATCGAAGGTTTCCCGCGAACGAAACGCCGCGAGAAACGTCTCCTGCACGGCCTCCTCAGCCCAGTCGAGCCGCCCCAGCCGCCCAGTGGCGACCCTCAACAGGGGCCGCCGATACCGCGCGACCAACTCGGCGAAACAATCCACGTCGCCGCCGAGAACGCGGAGCATCAAGGCGCGGTCGTTATCGGCGGGAGGGTGCGGCACAGGTCAATGGATTGCGACAGGATTCAGGCAAGGCGTGCACGGCAACTGGCTATTCTGTCGTTGTTTCCGAGCCGCCGCAAGCGTTTAGGGGTTCATCGAGGCCGCCCGCTTCCGGCGGACTAGCGGCGGCGGTTTTCCGCGTGGCAAAGCGTTATAGCAAAACGAGTTGCGAAAAAATTCAAGGCCGCGCGCACTTAGGTTGTGTGAGATGTGCCCTGGTCACGTGAAACTGGCCAGGGTTTGGTCGTTTATTGATGTTCGCTTATGACTGTCCAATTTCACTCCCCCTTTTTTACCTTGGGAGGTCACGATGTCTGTACAACCTTTGACCATCCAGTACACGAATCTGCTCCATCAGTACCGCGACCCTGAGGCGGCCCCTGTAAAGGCATTTGTCGCAAAGCACTCGGATGACAAGATTTTTGTGATGCGCGCGGAAGTTCTGAACAAGATGTTCAAGCTCAAGGGCGAACTTGTCGAGCAACGCGTATGAGGGGTTCTCCGCTGGCAGTGCGTCAAATGACAGTGCATATGAATGACTCGCCACGCAAATGACGGAAGCATCGCCGCGCAGTCGACCAATAGAGCGCCGTCGCTCTATTGGCCTGACTTGCGACTTCCGTTTGCGAAAAGTTTATCGCAGGGAGTCATTCTCCGAGCATGTGATCAATCGCTGCGTCATAGATCCGATGTATCTCTGCTTCGGTTTTGCCCAGCACGCTAGCGACCATTGCAACGTCCTCCTCGTCGAAGAAGATGCGCTCAAACACGTCTTTCTCCGGGAAAGGCAACGTGTCCGCCTTTTCCATCAGGGAAGCCCGCTCTTCTGCGGTCAGCGTTTCGATGGCGATCGAATCGTCAACCGGTAGCTCCTCAACTTCGGGCTGCCTGCTCCGTTGCCGTTCCGAAAGCCGTCCGGCATTCCAGACCGATTGCTTTACATAGGCGCGAAACGACGACGGCGTCGGGAAGCGGTCCGGATTGATGAACCGCCGATTTTTGGCCAGTTTTCCGTCAAACCACGCAAACACGATGGCCGTCGCGTCAGTGAAATCAATGTGCGGGTACTTCGTTTCGAGCTCGCGAACTATTTGCAGTAACAGGTCGCCAAATCGCTCGCTGTGCACGAAGGCTTTTCCATCCGGCGGCGGCCAAACGGATGCTGTCATTCCACGTTCTCCTCAAGGTAATAGTCCATGTTCGAATCACTAGGTCACGGTTTGTGAGATGCGGCGTCGGCGGCGTTTTCAAGACGCGACGCAAACTCCGCGGCGGTCCAACCCTCGTTCCGTTGAATGATCTTGGGCGGTTCCAGCGTGTTCAGAATCAGCAACACGCGGTTGTCTTCATCTGGAACGTCGTCGCGTATCGATTCGTTCAGGGCTAAAACCGTACGAACCGTGCTTCTGGTCAACGGCGTCGGCAGGCACGGAAAAAAGAACCCGAAACAATTGCCCACGCCATAGCCGAGCAGATAGCCGAAGGCCGGTTCTTTGCCGGCGATGTAAGCGAAGGCGCTGGTGCCTATCACGCCGGTCAGGCAGAAAATGAAGATCTCGCGGTAGTGCTTGACCGACGCTTCGCTCCCGCCCAAGTCGCGAATGATCGCCGCCAGCAGGCGAGAAAAATGCAAGCCCAGGCTTATGCCAAGTACTAAGGCCGCTGCCAGTGGCAAGTAAGACATCGTCGCGCCCTCTACTAAAAAATGCGCAGTCCGCCTCTCACAACAATTTAAATTAGCAAGGTGCGATCGACATGGCAATTAGCGCGAGTCGATTTTGATCTCTGGATTCACGGCAATTCGCGAATCTTCAGCCCACGAAACTCCACCGGCGCCCCTTCGCTCTCTAAGCAAAGGAAGCCCGTCGCCGGTCGGCAATCTTTGCCGCCGGAGACTTCTTCGCCGTTGACCCAGAGGCGCACTTCGCCGTTAATGGCGCGGACGTAGTAGTGGTTCCATTCGCCGTGCGGCTTGACCAGGCGCTTGCGCGGGAAGCTGCGTTCGCCCCCCGGAGCGCTCGGCTCGAACGGGGTCATCTTCGACGAGCCGACTGGGAACACGTCGCCGTGCGAGGTGAACCAATCGGATTTTTTGCCGTTCGATTTTTCGTACTCGGTTTCGTAGCCCAGGTCGAGGACTTGCACTTCGATGCCGCCGGGAGGAAGCGTGTCCGGCTTGAGGTTCGCGAGCGCTTCGTCCGACGCCCAGAGGAACACGCCGGAGTTGCCGGCCGACGTCAGGTGCCGCCACTCAACGACTAATTCCAGGTTCGTGTACTTCTTCTTCGAGCGCGTGACGCCGACCGGCTTGCCGGTGAGGTGAATGACGCCGTCCTCGCCGAACGTCCAGGTATCGTCGGCGGTGTTGACGTTCTGGAAATCGTCTTTGCCGAGCGCGACCCAGCCGGGAGCGTCGCCGTCGATGAAGGCTCGTGGCGGCGCGGCTTCGTCGGCGAAGGCGGTGGTGAAGGAAGAGAGGAGGACGAGCGCGGCGATGGAGCGTGAGTGTTTCATGCCGACAGGCTAACGGGGCGCGGGGGCGAGTTCAAGCTTTATCTAGCGCGGCGCTGATAAGAATAAAGCCCAGGGAAGGGCCACCAAATCGTCACCATCCACTAAGAATTAGAGG
>JALHLM010000203.1:6931-9807 GCA_022844585.1 Pirellulales bacterium
GATTTCGAGGGCCTTCCCTGGGCTTAGCGGAGACGGCGCTGTCGTAACTTAAGCCGGCCTATTTCCCCATCGCTTCCATGAAGCGCTCGAAGAGATAGCTGCTGTCGTGGGGGCCGGCCGAGGCTTCGGGGTGGTACTGGACGCTGAAGGCTGGCAGCGTTTTGTGGCGGACGCCTTCGATGGTGTTGTCGTTCAGGTTGCGGTGAGTGACTTCCAGATCGCTGGGCAGCGATTCTTCGTCGACCGCGAAGCCGTGGTTTTGGGACGTGATCTCCACCAGGCCGGTCTCGTGGTTCATCACCGGCTGATTCGCGCCGCGGTGGCCGAATTTTAGTTTGAAGGTGTGCGCGCCGCAGGCCAGTGACAGAAGTTGATGTCCCAGGCAGATGCCGAAGACTGGTTTCTTGCCGAGTACGCCACGGATCGCTTCGGCCGCGTATTCGAGCGGTTCGGGATCGCCGGGGCCGTTCGAGAGGAACACGCCGTCTGGTTTCTGAGCGAGGATTTGTTCCGCCGTGGCGTTGCCGGGCAGGATCGTCACGCGGCAGCCGCGTTCGGCCAGGTGCCGAGGAATGTTCCACTTCATGCCGTAGTCAATGGCCACGACATGCGGCGCGCTGCCCGTGGATTCTTGGCGTTCGTCCGGGTGGAACACCGCCAGCGGATTGAGTTTTTCGCTCCACTCGCGGGTCTGCGTGCCCATCACTTCTTGAACGAGGTCGCGCCCAACGAGGCCGCGGCTGGCGCGGGCTTTCGCCACGAGGCTGGCGTCGTCCAGGTCGATGGTCGAGAGGACGCCTTTCATCGCGCCTTGATCGCGCAGGCGACGGACGAGTGCGCGGGTATCGATTCCCGAGATTCCGACGACTCCGGCCGACTTGAGATAATCGTGCAGCGATCCCTCCGCGCGGAAATTGCTCAACCGACGGCTGTATTCGCGGACGACGAAGCCGGCGAGATGCAGGCCGGCGCTTTCGACGTCCTGCGTGTTGACGCCGTAGTTGCCGATTTCCGGATAGGTCATCGCGACAATCTGGCCGCGATAACTCGGATCGGTCAAGATTTCCTGATAGCCCGTCATGGAGGTGTTGAAGCAGACTTCACCGTCGACTTCGCCTTCGGCGCCAAAGCCGCAACCGGTATAAACGGTTCCATCCTCCAATGCGAGTTTCGCGCGCACCGCCATCACTTAAAGTCCTCAGGAGAAACGGCCCGATACGTTCTAACGGCTGTGGGTCTCCGGGCAAAGCAAGCCTTCACAGGCGAGCGACCGTCCGGACAGCCTTTTAGAGGGCTCCTGTCCCGGCGAACAGGAGCCCTCACTTTTTGCGCCCGTGGATTTTATCACGCTGGGCGTCAGCGAAGAAGTGGCGCGATTCCGCACCTGCTTCGCTGGAATTCCGATTGGCCCGCGAAACACGCGAAACACTCAGAAGGCGTGCGGCCATTCCGACTTCTGATTCAGTTGCCGTGCGGATGAGTACCGGCATCTTTGGATGTCTCAACTAGACCATCCCAAACACCTCAACTTTCGCGTGTTCCGCGTGTTTCGCGGGCTGCTCCGATTGGAATTAGCGCCGTTCCGCGGGGCGATCGGCGGTGGCTTGTTCGTGGAGTTGGGTTTCGTAGTTGTGGGCGAAGACCACGACGTGCCAGGGGTGGGGCATGCCGAAGAGGGGCATTTTGACGAGGGAATCCTGGGCCGAAAGGTGCCGCTCGCGCATGTCGTACATGGCCAGGGCTTTCACCGTGCGCTCGCGGCCGTGTTGGCAGTGGATCCAGATCGGGTAATTGCCGGGATCGTCCAATATCCGCTCCATTTCGCCGACGCTGGCGTAGTTCAGGTCCCAGGAATCGTTGGGCGGAAACGGCAGCTCGATCAGCTTCGCGCCGGCCCGGGCGACCGCTTCGCGCTGGGCTGCGCTGCGCTCGTCCCCCATTTCGCCGGGGTAGCAGAGATTTACCACGGTTTTGACGTGATACCGCGGGATCAGCTCCGCGAAGACGTCGCTGTCGACCCAAGCGGAACGATAGACTTTGCCGGCTTCGTGGACCGCAAAGTGTTTGTAGCGGTGATGTTGGCGATACCAAACGCCGCCTGCAACGACGCCGACGGTCAGCAAGACCAGCAACGCCCAGCGCCGGCGACGTCTGGGAGCGCGAGCGGCGGAATCGGGCGTCGCAGTGGTGTCGGCGGGATACATCATCGCGTTGCAATCTCGGTAAGCTCGGTTATGTCGTCCGGCGAATGTATGTATCGAAATTGTCTGCCAGCGGCAACATGAGCCCGCGCAGGTTTGGCCCCGGCCTGCTAAGCTGGCGAGGTATGGCAAAACGCATGACGAAGCAGCGAAAGCAGTCCGCAGCAAGCGAGGAGGCCCCGGAAGGGCCAGGGTTTGTCCGCATCATCGCCGGCGATTGGCGGCGAAGGCAGCTTCCCTACCACGGGGACCGGCGCACTCGGCCGATGAAGGACCGCGTGCGCGAGAATGTCTACAACCTGCTCCAGCAGGTCGTGGAAGGGACGCACGCGCTCGATCTGTTCGCGGGGACCGGGGCGCTCGGTTTCGAGGCCCTCAGTCGCAAAGCGGTGCGGGCGACCTTTTGCGAGCAACACGCCGGGGCGGCGGAGCAGATCCGGGCCAATGCCGCCATGCTGGGCGCGGCCGACCGCGCGCACGTCGTGACCGGCGATACGTTTCGCTATTTCTCGACCTTTACGGACGAGCGCGAACCTTGGCTGGTGTTCTGTTCGCCGCCTTACGATTTCTACGTCTCAAGGCTCGACGAGCTGCGGGATTTGATCCGCGGGCTTTATGAGCGTGCGCCGTCCGGAAGCTGGTTCGCCGTCGAGTCTGATAAGCGCTTCGATGCGG
>JALHLM010000204.1 GCA_022844585.1 Pirellulales bacterium
GCTGACGCTTCCGGCTCTATGGATTAGGTTGATGGCGCCGCTTATACGACCAAGAAGCCACCTACCGCAACCCGCTATGCCGCAATTCACCGCCTCGCAACTGACCGATTACGCAACCGCGCTCCTTCGCGCCGGTGGACTGAATGATGTCGAGGCGCAAACCGTCGCCAAGAGTCTCGTCGATGCCAACCTGCGCGGGCACGACTCGCACGGCGTGATGCGGATTCCGTACTACTTGGATCAAGTAACGAAGGGCGAACTCGTTCCCAACGCGGAGTTCTCCGTCCAGCGCGAGACGCCGGTGATCGTCGTCGCCAATGGCAACTGGGGCTTCGGCCGCACGCAGGCCGGCAGGTTGCTGGAGCGCTTGATGGCGAAAGCGAGAGTGGCTGGCGTGGCTGTCGGCACTCTCGTGCAATGCGGGCATATCGGCCGGCTCGGCGAGTATTGCGAGATCGCCGCGGCGTCGGGATTCATCGCGCAAGTCATGGTCAACACGCACGGCAACGCGCGTCGCGTCGCGCCGCCGGGGGGCACCGCGCCACGGTTAGGGACGAACCCTATCGCTTTCGGCGTGCCGAACGGAGAGGCGCCGCTGATCCTGGATTTCGGCACCAGCGCCACGGCCGAAGGCAAGGTGCGCGTGAAACGCATCGCAGGGCAGAACTGTCCCGAGGGCTGGCTGCTCGACAGTTCAGGGCGCGCGACGTGTGACCCGGCCACGCTCTACGGCAATCCGCCCGGGACGATTCGGCCCTTCGGCGGCGACCAGGCGTACAAAGGCTTTGGGCTGGGCTTGATGGTCGAAGTTCTGTCCGGCGCACTCTCCGGCGGGCCGTGCATTCGCGAGACTCCGGTCACGCAACTGGGAAACTGCGTGTTCATGCAGCTCTTCGATCCCGCGCAGTTTGGCGGCGCGGAGCACTTCGCTCGGGAAGTGCGCGACCTGGCCATGTTTGTCCGCGGCTGCCCGTTGGCGGAAGGCGTGGCGTCGATCACGCTCCCGGGCGATCCGGAGCGCGCCGTCCTCCGGCAACGGATGGATCAAGGCATCCCGATCGATGACGGGAACTGGCGGCAACTGGTGGAACGTGGAAATTCGCTTGGAATCGCGCCGCCGGCGCTTGCATAGCGACCCAGCGGCGGTGCATGATAGCGGCGCAGGAAGTCTTTTCATTGAGCCAGGAGCGTTGGCGACCGGAGGGGAGTCGCGCGCCATAACCTCCGGTCGCTGACGCTCCCGGTTCAATGATCGCTTTTCGACATCGGCGCTCGGGAGTGCAATCATGTCCGCGTTATCGCGTCGCTGGATTCCGTTGCTCGCGTTGATCGTGTCGGGACTAAGCCTCGCCGTTGCCCAGGGCGCGGAACCGCTGTCGGTGATTACCGATGTCGAGGCGCAACCCCTCTACGCCCAGGCGCGCCGCGTGGCGGAAACGCTCACGCTGTTGGGCGCGCCTTTTACGGCCGAGCAGCAACAATCGCTTGAAGCGGCGTACGCCGCGCCGGATGCCGCCGAAGGGGTCGCCGCGGTGCAGGCGGTGCTCGACCCGCTGTGCCTGGCTGTCGTCAACATCAATCCCGAGAGCCGCGTAAAGGTGGCCGAAGGCCCCGCGGCAAGAACGCTCGAAGAACAAGGTTGGCGGCTGTTCCTCGTCAAAGTCGTGAACGAAGCCGGCGTGACCGCGCCGTTGCGGGTGACGAGCCCGAACGCCGCGCCGCTCTACAAGCGCTCCACCGGCAGCGCGAGCCCGGAGATCGCCGTCAAACCGCAAGACGTGCCGGAACGCTGGCTGGATGTCGCGCTGCACGAAACGCAGCCGCTCAACAAGAATCTCTCCGGCCTGAAGCTTGAATACCGCGTCTTGCAACTCTACAGCCGGAACGTCGGGCGACAAGAAGCCAAGCTCGCATTCGACGTCGGCCAGGGGACGCAGGACCTGGGTTTTCGCAACGAGTTGAATATCCTCTTCAACTCCGAACCGGCCGTGGAGGTCGTGCTGGAAGTGCTCGACGTCGATGGCACGCCGACCACGGGGCAGTTCGTGTTTCGCGATACTCAGGGGCGCATTTATCCCTCGATGACGCGGCGGCTCGCGCCGGATTTCTTCTTTCATGAGCAGATCTATCGCCACAGCGGCGAGTCGGTCCATCTGCCGCCGGGCAAGTATCACGTCACTTACACCCGCGGCCCCGAGTACATGATCGAGGAGCGCGAGATCGAAGTGCCGGACGCGATTTCGCATCGCGAAAGTTTCCGCCTGCACCGCTGGATTCACCTGGCGAACATCGGTTGGTATTCGGGCGATCATCACGTCCATGCCGCGGGGTGCGCCCATTACGAATCGCCGGCCGAAGGCGTCCAGCCGGTCGACATGATGCGGCACATCCTCGGCGAGGACTTGAACGTGGGCTGCGTGCTCTCCTGGGGTCCGTGCTGGTATTTTCAGAAGCAATACTTCGACGGCCAGGTGCATCACCTGTCCACCGAAGACTACCTGATGCGCTACGACGTCGAGGTCTCCGGCTTCCCGAGTTCGCACGCCGGACATCTCTGCTTGCTGCGGCTGACCGAGGACGACTATCCCGGCACGACGTTGATCGAAGAATGGCCCAGTTGGGACCTGCCGGTCTTGAAGTGGGGCAAGGAACAAGGGGGCGTCGTCGGCTTCTCGCACTCTGGCTGGGGCCTCGCGGTAAGCGCCACGTCGCTGCCAACTTTCGAGATGCCTCCCTTCGACGGTATCGGCGCGAACGAGTACATCGTCGACGTGGTCCACGACGCCTGCGATTTCATCTCCGCCGTCGATACGCCCAGCGTCTGGGAGCTCAGCATCTGGTATCACACGCTCAACTGCGGCTACCAATGCCGGATCAGCGGCGAAACCGATTTCCCCTGCATTTATGGTGAGCGCGTCGGCCTGGGGCGCGCCTACGTCAAACTGCCCAAAGGCAAGCCCGTCAACTATGACGAATGGGTGATGGGCATCAAGGACGGCCGCAGCTACTGTTGTGACGGCCTGACGCATCTGCCGAACTTCCGCGTCAACGACCTCGGCGTCGGCGAAGCCGGCGACGGCGGCCGCGCGAGCGTCCTGGCGATCAAATCCGGCGACCCGCTCAAGGTCCGCGTCGAATTCGCGGGCCTGCTCGCCGAACAACCTCGCGAGGACATCCGCAGCCGCCCGTTGGATCAGCAACCGTACTGGCATATCGAACGCTCGCGCATCGGGGACACGCGCACGGTGCCGGTCGAGTTGATCGTCAACGGCGAAAGCGTCGCGAAGCGCGAGATGGAAGCGGATGGGCGGATTCGCGAAGTGGATTTCGACTACACGCTCACGCAATCCAGTTGGGTCGCCGTCCGCGTGTTTCCCTCGGCGCACACGAACCCGGTCTTCGTGGAAGTCGACAACAAACCCATCCGCGCCAGCCGCAAGAGCGCCCAATGGTGCCTGGAAGCGGTCGACCGTTGCTGGGGCGCCAAGTCGCCATCCATCCGCGACAGCGAACGCGCGGACGCCGAAGCGGCGTACGAAGTCGCGAGGGAGGCGTATCGCCGCATCTTGGGAGAATCGACGGCGGATTGAACAGTCCCACCTCTCTCAATGAAAAAGGGCGGGCAGAATAATGAGCGGGCAGAATGTAGCCCCGACAGGGGCGACCGTCAGTAGCCAGGGGCGGCAGCCCCTGGGGGGAAGTGCGATAAGAAACCCGTAGCCCCAACGGGGCGGCCGAGCTACGTCACCTAGATAGTGTCATCTTATGCCTCAATCATTCGATTCGATCAACGTGCACATCGTGTTCAGCACGCTACGGCGCGAACCCCTCATAACGTCCGCGTGGCAATCGCGTCTTTACGAATACTTCGGCGGCATCCTCCCCGAGCGCAAGGCGGCGCTCATTTCCGCCGGTGGAATACCTGATCATGTACATCTACTGATTTCGCTGGGGCGCGAACTGGCCGTCGCTGATGCGGTGCGAATCGTGAAGTCCGTGAGCTCGCGTTGGATCAACGAGACGATGTCGGCGCAGCGAGACTTCGCTTGGCAAGCGGGATATGGCGCATTTTCGGTGAGCAGCTCGCAGTTAGAAAAGGTCAAGCAATACATTGCCAACCAAGAAGAACATCACCGTACGCGAAGCTTTCAAGAAGAACTGCGCGAACTGTTGACGCGTCACCAAATACCGTTTGACGAACGTTACATGTGGGAATGACGCGGCCGCCCCGTTGGGGCTACAGATTGTATTCCTGGGCCGCACTCCAGGGGCTGCCGCCCCTGGCTACTGACGTTCGCCCCATTCGGGGCTACAAATGCGAGAACGGCGAATCACATCCGTTAGGCCTGCTTCAACCGCGTTTGCGCAAGACGAAAATCACATCCTCGGTCCGGCCGTCGATTTCCAGTGGTTCTTCGAGGTTGTAGCCGAAATCGTGCGTGGCGATGAGTTCCAGCCGCTTTTCGGAATCCAACAACGAGCGCATTTGCGCCGCCGTGTAGGTGCGGAAGATCATCTCGTCTTCGAACGCGAGGCGGCGCGCGCCGGACGTCACGCGAACTTTCATACCGACGCGCTCCTGGCGTCGTCGCCGATCGACGCCCGCCGACCACATCGTCGATCGCGCGCTCACGCGGCCGCGCTTCGCCGACCAGGTTTCCTTGGTACAGACCTGCTCGCCCGCCGGCGTCAGGTGCAGGCCGAGCAAATAGATTCCGCCCGGCGCGAGGCACTTCGCCATGCACTTCAGATGCGCGGCCGCCGCCTTCTCATCCGGAAGATGCCGAAAGCTGTTAATCAGGTTGAATGCCGCGTCAACCGGTTGCTTGAGCTTGAAATCGGCCATGTCGGCGACAAACACGTTCGCCGGTGCGCGCAGTCGGGTGAATCGCCGCTGGCAATATTCCACGGCGGCCGCGTTCAGATCCAATCCCGAAACCTGAAAGCCCGCCTTGGCCAGCCGCACCAATAGCCGCCCGGTGCCGCAAGCCGGCTCGAACACCCGCCGCACCTCGCGCGCGGCGTAGCGATCGAACGCCGCGCGGAGAAAGTCGAACTCTTCGCGCCAATCGGCCCCGAAAATGAGGTCGTAGTACGCGGGAAAATCGTAAAGCTTGCCAGGAGAAACCGTAGGCATGGCGTAGGTCAAACGAAGTTGCAGGTCAGGCCAATTCGTAGGTCAGGCACCCCAATCGAAGGAAATCACGTCGCACCGCGAAACGCCAATCAACATCCCAAATCGCGCCGGCTAATTGCCTGACAGAATAGACGCCGTCTCCCGTCAGGCAATTGGCCTGCATCGATTTGGGATGTGGCGACCATTGATTGTGGCGCTGGAATTCCTGCCTTCGACCACGGTGCCTGACCTACAAACACAAAAAAACGCGGCGCCACGCAGAGGTGACGCCGCGTCAAGTTTCCCATGATGCTGCGCGAGACGCTCTCGCGTCAACGGGCGGAACTAGCCGCCGATGGCCGGAACTCCTTGTCCAGCGGGAGCTGTCATGATGGTTAGAATGGCGAGGACAATTCCTGCGATCACGGCGCCTGTCCAGATAGGCATGATTTTCTGGACGTTCCATTTCGCCGCATTCACCCAGCCCATCACAAAGGCGATCAACGCTCCGAGCCCTCCGCAAAGTGAGAGGACAATGCACACGATGCCGAGGGTGGTGTCGCCGGATTTGAACATCGCGATGATGACCATGATGAAGCAAACCAACGAAACGAGGCCGGCAACCAGGTTGAGCGCTTGGAATAACATGGACATGGTTCAAGTTCCTTCATGAGCCATTGCGCGGGCGCCGGGATCGAGAACGCGTCGGTTCTACTGAGAGGTCGCGGCGTCCACCAATACTAGGGGGATTCTAGGTCCAGATTGGGGGAAACACAAAGGGATTCGGCGATCGGGGCGGGATATTGGTCATCGGCCGCCCCCGCCGGCAAGGGCCGAAACACTCTTGCTATTGGCCCGGCGGATTGGCATACTGACGGGCGACACATCGGCATGTGTTGATAGATTCCCGCCTACGCCGATCCCACCCCATGTGTCGTTCGCACCCTACCAAACTGATTGGCATTCGTCTCGCTGCGCTCCTGGCGCTGCTGGCTACTTCGACGGTCGCCGCGCGCGCCGAAGACGTTCCGCCGCTGCATGCGCGGATCGACGCGGCGATCGAGACTGGGCTGATCGGCACTCCGGCCGCCGAGGCCGACGACGCGGCGATTTGCCGCCGGCTCTATCTCGACCTGGTCGGTCGCACGCCGTCGGTGACCGAAGCCCGGGCATATCTGGCGGACACCTCGCAGGAAAAACGCGGCGGTCTGATCGACGCCTTGCTCGCCTCGCCGGAATTCGCCCGGCATTTTTCGGTCTGGCTCGACGTAACACTGATGGAACGCCGCGCCGATAAGAACGTGCCGACGGCCGAGTGGCGCAAGTATCTGTTCGACTCGGTCGCGGCGAACAAGCCCTACGATCAACTGGTGCGCGAGATTCTTTCCGCCGACGGCGCCGATCCCGCCACGCGTCCGGCGGCGAAGTTCTATCTCGACCGCGATGGCGAACCATTCGCGCTCACGCGCGACGTGGGGCGGATGTTTTTCGGCATGGACCTGCAATGCGCTCAGTGCCATGACCATCCGCTGGTAAACGACTATCACCAGGAAGACTACCACGGGCTGTTGGCGTTCCTGAATCGCACCGCGCTCTTCACCGATGCTGAGAATAAGATCTCGCTCGCCGAAAAGGCCGAAGGGGATACGGCGTACCAATCGGTGTTTGATCCAAATCAAAAGGGAACCATCGGCCCGACGCTCCCCGGCGGATTGCCGCTGGCGGAGCCGACTTTCCCCAAAGGCGAAGAATATCTTGTCGCGCCAGCCGACAAGTTGCGCTCTGTTCCCAAGCACAGCCGCCGTTCAATGTTGGCCAACGTGGCCACCGACGGCAAGAACCGAGCGTTCAATCGCAACATCGCCAATCGCCTCTGGGGCTTCGTCTTCGGCCGCGCTTTAGTGGAACCGGTCGATTTCATCCACACGGCAAATCCCGCCGCGCAACCGGAAGTGCTGGAGTTGCTGGCCGACGAGATCGCCGCTCGGCGTTACGATCTGCGCGCGATGCTCCGCGAACTGGCGTTGACCCGGGCATATTCCAGGTCGTTGGAGTTGCCGGAGGAGACGCCGACGTTCGCGGCGAACGCCGCGCCGCTGGTAAACGATTGCCAGTCGGCCTGTAAGCAATGCGAGACGTCCGTCACAACAGCAGCCGAAGCCGCAGAGGCCGCGCGAGAGCAGTTCGCCACCGCCAAGAAGACGGAAGAACAAGCCGCAACGGAAGCAACCCAGGCGCAAACCACGTTGGCCGCGGCAGAACAAGCGTTGCGCGACGCGCAGGCCACCATGACGACCACGCAAGCCGACCTGTCGGCGAAGCAGTTGTTGGCGCAAGCGTTGTCCGAGGCGGCCGCCAAGGCGGCGGAAGCGGCCGCGCAGCTGCCGGAAGATCAAGAACTGGCCGCCGCGGTGGCCACGGTGAAGAATCGCGGCGAATCGATCGCCGCGAATCTCAGCGGCCTCACGCAAACGATGACCCAATGCCAGAGCGACGTATCGGCGAAGGAAGCCGCAGCGGCCGCGCAGCGCGAAGCGGTCGCGCAACTTTCGGCCAAGGTCGAGACGCTTAGGACGCAAGCCGCTCCGCTGGTCGCCGGTTGGGAGGCTGCAATCTCCGCTCTCCAGCGAGAACAACAAGCGGCTGCCGTGGCGGAACAGCGGCTAACGTGGCTCAAAGCGATGGCCGCCTATCGCACGGCGGTGGATGAAGTTGAAACCCGGCGGGCCGAACGTGGCGAAGCATTGCAGAAACTGGCCGCGACCGCAGAAGCCGCGAGCGCGCCGGTGGCCACAGCCGAACCGGCGAGCGCGGATCTCGACGGCGCTCGTGTCCTGCTGGCGTCGGTCCAGGAACGCTTGAGCGCTCAAGAGCAAACCGCGGAACAATTGAAGGCCGCCGTCGCGGCGGTGGAAGCTTCGCAAAGCGCGATTGCCGCGGCCGAAGGCGCGCTCGATGATGCGCATGCCAAACTTCAAACCCGTTGGGCCGAGCGCTGCCTGGCGAGCGGTCTCACGCAGCTTACGCCGGAGCAGATGGCCTGGAGCACCTGGCAAGCCCTGGGCGTGTTGGATCAACAGCGCGCGGCCGCCGGCGCCGAGTGGGACGCGGCGCATCCGGCGGAAGGGTCCACGGAAACGCCCGAGCAACGCGCCGCGGCGCGAACATTGTTCGTCGAGCAGAAGGTCTACGACAATCTGCAAGGCAACGTCGGCGTGTTCGTGAATCTCTTCGGCGGCGCGCCCGGCCAGCCGCAGCAAGTCTTCCAGGCCACGGCCGATCAAGCGTTGTACTTCGCCAACGGCGGCGAGTTGCGTTCCTGGCTCGCGCCCGGCGGCGGCAATCTCACCGAACGCCTGGTCGCGCAAACCGACATCGCAAGTTTCGCCGCGGAGTTGTACCTCGCCGTCTACACGCGTCAACCAACCAGCGAAGAAGTCGAAAGCCTCGCCGCATACCTCGCAGGACGCGATCAAGACCGCGCCGCCGCGGTACAAGAAATCGTCTGGGCACTGATCACGTCGTCGGAGTTTCGCTTCGGATCGTGAGCCTTTCGCGCTTTCACCGCGGAGGCGCAGAGACGCGGAGAGAACGAGAATAAGTGAAGAGTGCGGAGTGATGAATTGGGAACTGCTCTCCACTGAAAACTGAACACTGAAAACTTCAAACTCTCCCTGAAACCTTCAAACTCCCGGAGTCCACCCATGCGCTGCGATTACTCCTGCGGGTCCGCGGAACATTTGATGGCGCGGCGGCGGTTCTTGGGAACCATGGCGGCCGGCGCGGTCGTTGGCGGCCTGGGGGCCTTTGTCGGTCCGGCGGCCGCGGCGCAGTTGGCGAGTCAGCAGAAACGCGTGCTGGTCGTCAACATGCACGGCGGGCTCAGCCAGTTGGAAAGCTGGGATCCCAAGCCCGGCACGGATACCGGCGGACCCTTCCGCGCGATTCCCACGTCGGTGCCAGGCTTGCACATCAGCGAGCTGTTGCCGAAAACCGCGCAGCAGATGCACCGCTTGGCGCTCATCCGCGGCGTGAATACCGCTGAGGACGATCACAGCAAAGGGGCGTACCTGATGCTCACTGGCCGCCGCGCGATGGCCGGGCTGGAACATCCGCACCTCGGCGCGGTCGTCGCCAAGTGCAACATGCCGGACGACAGTCCGTTGCCGGGACACATCCGCATCACGCCCGGCGGGGGCGGCGGTCGCGGGAATGACTCCGCTTACCTGGGCGCGAAGTACGCCAGCATCGCGCTCGGAAACGGCAATCCGCCGGCCAACACGGCGCGCGACGCTTCGCTCACGATCGAAGCCGATCAGGCGCGGAATAACCTGCGACGGCAAATCAACGATCGCTTCGCCAAACGCCGCCGCACGGCCGAGACCGACGCCTACACGTATAGCTACGAACAGGCGCTGCAGTTGATGGAGCAGCGCGACGTGTTCGACGTTTCGAAGGAATCGACGGCGGACCAGGATCGCTACGGCAAGAACGATTTCGGCCGGCATTGCCTGCTCGCCCGGCGGCTGCTGGAGAACGGCATCACCTGCGTGCAGGTGTCGCATTCCAACTACGACACGCACAACGAGAATTTCGATTTCCATTTGGAACAGGTCGGCGAGTTCGACACGCCGTTCGCGACGTTGATCCAAGACCTCGCCGATCG
>JALHLM010000205.1 GCA_022844585.1 Pirellulales bacterium
CAGAATCGTCGGCAGCATGGCGTCATTGTTGCCGGCGAGGCATGGTAGAGCGCCCACGACCTTCATACCCAATCCATCTGCGACTTGCGTGGCGGTGCTAATGCGGCGGGCCTGGAACTCGCCGTAGGTGATGGCGAATACCGTCAGCCCAAACGCACCCACCGAACAGAGGCCGGTGAGGAAGTACTTGAAGATCCATTCGTTCCCCTCGGGCTTCTGAGCCGACATCACCAACTGCACGCGGGAGTTGTCAGCCGAGAGCTCCAGGTCCATCATGCGAAGCTGGTCGTCCAACTTCTGCCATTGCAAACGCAGTGTTTCGACTTCCTGCTTGATGCCCATCAAGTCGGCGGAATTGCCGCCGAGGAGATTGAGGGCCGCGGTCATCTTGTTGCCTTCCTGCGTGAGCGAATCGAGTTGCCCTTGCAGCGATTTCAAGCTCGACTCGGCATTGATGAGGTCGATTTCCAGGGCGCCCATCGAAGTGCCGGTCATGTATTCCTGAGCCGTAGGCGCGGCTTCGTGACGCATCTCGTCCATTTGCGCTTCGATATCCGCCTTCTGCCGCATCAGGCCCTGTAGCCGCGGGCTATTCGGGTCGGGAATAACCGACATGGTCTGCCGAATCGAGTCGTTCACGCCTTGCAGGGAAACTTGCAAAGACTGGAAATTCGGGTCGCTCCTCAATACCTGATCCAAGGCGTAGGCGCTTGGGGCGGCGCTTTCCGCCTTTTGCTTGAGGGCCTTGATCTCTTCGATCTTTTGGCTGGCGGCGATAATCTCGCGTTGCTTCTCATGCTCTTCGCGGCGCTGGGCTTGCAGTTCGCTAATCAAAATCTGCATCTGGAACTGCACCTGATCGGAACTGGCGGCCTTGAGCTGGCTGCTGACGTTAATCTCGTCCTTTTGCCGTTGGGCCAACTTTGACGAGACTGCACGGAACTCGACGTCCAAGGTGTTGCGCTTCTTCTGTTTGAATTCCCGATCCTTGGTCACGACTTCGCGCGTATAGGCGTCTTTCACGGCGTCGACCAACTTCACCAGTTCGTCGGCGTTTTCGCCTTTCATCCGAATCCGCAGAATGTCGGCGCCGCCTGGGTAGTCGACCAAGATTTCATCGGTCAGAAACTTGACCGGATCGTTGCGATTCGCCTTGATGCTGGGCAACTGGGCGATCTCTTCGCGACGCAGTGCCGATTGCAATACGAACGGGCTCTTCACCAGAGTCTGCTGCGACTTCTTGAACAAGTCATGCTCGTCGCGGCTGCCGTGACCGCTGGCCCCGGCAATGACGTCGACGTCGTCTTTTTGGCGAACTTCGAACAAAGCCTGGACTTCATAATCGGCCGGGATCACGAACCATGCGATGGCGGCCACGACCATGGCCGCGGCGAGGCCGCACGCCAGTGCGGGCAACCAACGCCGACGTAGCGCATGCAACAAAGTAATCGGGTCGGGGCCTGACGTTAAGAACGATGGCCGCACGGGAGCCGCCCCCGGCCACGCCAGATTGCTGGGCATCGGATACATCGGCCCGATGGGCACAAGCGTACCGGCGCCGTGATGGGCGCCGTCCGCGGAATTCGAGGGCACTACGCTAGTCCCAGGAGCGTCGCCGGATTGCGGAGGTAGCACCTTTCGAGTCTCCCAAATGTGAGCAGTTCGATGAGCGGTTCATTCGCCGAACGATCGGTTCGTGGCTTCGGCCAGTCGACAGGTCGTTCGCAAGCGACATGCCAGGTTGGCGTCCCAGAACCGGAAAATGCCGTAAGTCCTCTCGCGTCCAACGCTTTCCCGCCTCGGCGGCGGCAGCTCTAGTATTCCGAATGTTGATTCTACGCAACGTCCCGGTTGTGGTTCATCAACGCCCGCTACGCCCCGGAGCCTTTCAGCTTCATGGCGGGCTTCAGGCCAGCGCCGGCCATTTTGGGTTTGGCCGTTTCCACGGTGATAAACAGGTTGTCGAGGATCTGCAGAAACAGGAACAGGAAGCCCAGGGCGATGATCGGCATGATGTAGCCGGCGAGGTCGTGGAACACGGCCTGGGCCGAATCGCCGAGCTTAAAGCTGTACAGGATGGCCGTCACCACAATGCGGATCATGTTGGTGACGATCGCGATCGGCAGCGCGCTCGCCACGACGGCGATCCGCATCCACATCGGGCGTTCGATCAACAAAGCCACGCCGACGGCCATGGCGAGGAAGATCGTGGCCATCCGGAGGCCGCTGCAAGCGTCGACGACGTTCAGATCCTGGCCCAGCAACTTGATCGTATTCCCGGTCCGATACGAGGCGATGCCCAGCGTCTGGACACAAAACGTGCTGGCGATCGTCGCGAAACGGTTCAACGGAACCAGCAGCGCCCGGTTCAAAAAGCCCGGCAAGGGGTACATGAAGATCATCATGCCCAGCCCCGGCCCAGCCCAACGCATGATCTTTACGCCCCCCACGAGCAGGAAGACGCCGATGATGCAGGGCAGAAACGCCACCATCTCGATGTACGGGATGCCGAGATACGAGGCGAACAGCCAGATTCCCAGGCCAAACGCCAAGAGTGCGGCGCCCGACCAGCGTTCCCAGGTGGGCACATCGCCAATCGGTTCCCAACGCAGATAGAACCAGACCAGCGAAAACAGCGGCACCAGGTAGCCGTGGGAGTACTGCGGATCGGACCAGTAGTCCGACAGGTCGAACATCGTCTTGCCGAAGCCGATCAACAGCAACACGCTGAGGCCGATCAGCACGGCAAACGGCAGGATTTGATCCGGATCGGTGATGCTGCGCGGCGCAGTCGCCACGGCGGCGGTCGCGGGTTTATTCATGGAGGCGAATCAAGGGAAGTGAGAAGAGATAATCAGGGCGGAATAGCTCGGATCGACGTTCCACGCGTCAACGCAGGTTGATCCTTGGTCACGAGTCGAGGCTCAGGCTATGAGTCTCACGATACGCGCGTACAAAAAATCTGTCAAACAGTTCCAGCCTGGAACCACGTCATTCGCGACCGCTGCGCGTCGAACGAGCGGGTTAGTTGGATCGCGACCGTGGCGCCATCCGCTACGGTTCAATGGGCTGGAACTTGGTCACCGTGACGTGAAACTTGGTTTGGTCGCCGGTTCCTTGCCGCGAGTACTCGAGGGGATAGCCGAGATCTGGGTCGAGTTTGCCGACATTGACCATTTGCATGCCGGCGTTCTGGGCCGCCACCGACGTGTCGCGTTCGATATACGCGGCGATCTGGGCCATTTGGCCCTCGATCGTCCACTGTGCTAACTCCTCCGGACGGGTGCTTTCAATTTCATTGCGGACAAGGCGTTTGCCCTCGCCGTTGCGCACTTCCAAGTGAATATTCGTTTCGTTGGCGTTGCTGACGACGGTCATCTCGAGGTCGTAATTCTTTGGCCCCGACGCCTTCCATTTGGCGGTGGCTGCGTCCAATTCGCGAGAGGAGATTTCCGGCAGATTCGTGGGGGCCACGTCAGAGCCCCCGCTGACCCAGCGAAAGACCTGAAACAGCACCATCGAGGCCACGACCGCGCCGGCAATCCCGAATAGTTCCCGCCGGGAGATTTCCCGTTTTCGCACGGGCGGCGATTCCGCCGTCTGGGCCTTCGCCTTGTTTGGCACTAATGGAACACTCACGCAATCGCCCCCTATTGCGAGCCGCCGACCAGATTCAGAGAAGAATTAGAAGAGCCGCTGTTCAGCCGGTTCCGCCCATGAACCGGCCAGTTTTCAGTCTAACCGCAGCCGCTCCGCCACCACAATCATTTAGCGAATGAAACCCGCTGAACGAGCGCGGCTCGCCCGCAGAATCGATACGGGACGTCGATCGTTTTGGATTGGCCGACCATCAAGAATGTTGTCAAACAATTTGCGCCACGGATGCGTAGTAATTTTGCCCCGGCGGGAAGGCCTGCGCGCCTGGCATGCGGCACGGATTCCACGGCACTGTGGAGATTTCACCACATCTTCGTGCTTCATCGATCCGGATCGCGACCGCGTCGGACCGGCGCAAATACCAATCGTATCGGGATTTGCCTGCGGCGGACGGGCTGCAAGGCGGACATCGGCACGCCGGTTGCAATCGAACCACCGCTGGCGGCACATGGCTCGAAAGTTCGTGGATATCCTGGCAGAATCACCGTACGAGATGTTTGGCCGCACGGCGCCGATCGTTTCCCTTAACCCATCGCGGAGATGTTACGCATGAGTCAGCCCACGTCGGCCCCCGCGACGCTTCCGGCCATTTTGGGGGGCGCGCCGCTGTTTCCGGAACTGGTTCCGATCGTGCGGCCGGCGCTCCCGAGCTTTGCGGAACTGGCGCCTGACTTCGAGGACATGTTCCAAACGCGAATGCTAACTCGCGGCAAATACCTGCGGGCGTTCGAAGAAGCTGTCGCGAAACATGTCGGCTGCAAGCACGCCCTCGCGGTCTCCAGCGGCTCCAGCGCGCTAATGCTTTCGTACCAAGGCCTGGGTCTGAAAGGTGACGTGATCGTCCCCAGCTTCACCTTCATGGCCACGGTCAACGCCCTCATCTGGAACAACTGCCGTCCGGTGTTCGTCGACGTGCTGCCGGACACTCAATGCATCGACCCCGACGCAGTCGAAGCTGCGATCACGCCGGAGACGACGGGTATCGTCGCCGTGCACAATTTTGGCAACCCGGTCGATTGCGATCGACTTGAGGCAGTGGCCAGGCGGCACAACCTGAAAGTCGTCTATGATGCCGCGCACGGCTTCGGCGCGCTTTACCAGGGCAAGCCAGTCGGCGGCCAAGGAGACGCGCAATGTTTTAGCCTCAGCCCGACCAAATTACTGATCGCGGGCGAAGGCGGCATCGTGACGACGAACCACGACGACCTGGCCGAGCATGTCCGCGTGGGCCGCGAATATGGCATGGTGCCGGTCTACGACACGCGGTTCCCAGGACTCAATGCCCGGATGAGCGAGATGCATGCGTTGGTCGGTCTGCGTAGTTTGGGCTTGCTGGAGGAAGGGGTGCAACGACGCCAGGAGTTGGTGGCGCTGTTCAAACGCGAGCTGGCGGCGCTTCCCGGCATTGGCTACCAAACGATTCTGCCGGGAGATCGGTGTTCGTACAAAGACTTCTCGATCACGGTGAATGCGGAGGAATTCGGCCTCACGGCCCCCCAACTGGCGAAAGCGCTCAAACACGACAACGTCGACAATCGTCAATACTGGGTGCCGCCCGTGCATCAGCAAAGCGCGTACAAGCGATTTGCTCCTTCCGCCGAAACATTGCACAATACAGACTGGCTGGCAGACGTGAGTTTGAGCCTGCCGATCTGGTCCAGAATGGATGACGAGATTGTGGTCGGCATTTGCCGGGCGATCCAGCAGATCCACGAACACGCCGCGGCCGTGCGCCGGGCGTTGGCGGAATGAAATTGAAGCTGAAGTAGACGGCCGAAATCGTCGCGGTGGCGGATGGGCAGCGCCGATCACGACGAAGCGAGAGAGTCCACAACTGGGAGCGACAACGCGTGTTACCTTCGAGGTTCAAGTTTTCCGCGGGCACCATTCTCCGCATGGCGGCCGACGCCGTGTTGATTCACCTGGCGTTGCTCACGGCGCTGACGTTGCGTTTCGTGGTCGCCACGCTGTTTCAAAACCGCGACGCCACGCCCCTTGCTGACAGCCGATTCTCCGAGTTGATCGGCGACTTCGCCGGCAACGGCTGGGCCATTACGCTCATCTGTTTGTCGGTGTTCTATTTGAGTGGTTTCTACACTTACGGCCGCGCGTACCAGAGCCGCTACAAGGCCGCCATTATCGCGCAAGCGGTGAGCTTGAGTTACCTGATCTATGGGTTTCTGGTCCCCTTCATCTTCGGCGAAATGCACCTCACGTCCCGCGGGGCGTACATCATGGCCTGGCTGTTGACGATCGCCTTCATGATCGCCGCCCGAGTCTGGAGCGCCGCCTGGAAACGCTACGTGCAGCCGGAGCAAGAAGCCGTGTTGCGGGCGCGTCGCGGTGAGAAGCGCATCCTGGTCATCGGCGGCGCCGGCTACATTGGCTCGGCGTTGCTCCCGAAGTTGCTCGACAAAGGCTACCAGGTTCGCCTGTTGGATCAGTTGCTGTTCGGCGAAGAGCCGATTGCGGGAGTGCTCGATCACCCAAAGCTAGAGATCATTCACGGCGACTTCCGCCATGTGGAGAAAGTCGTCGAAGCGATGCAGGACGTCGACGCCGTCGTGCACTTGGGTGCCATCGTGGGCGATCCGGCCTGTAGCCTGGACGAAGACCTGACGATTGACGTCAACCTGTCCGCGACGCGAATGATCGCCGAGTTGGCCAAGAGCGCTGGCGTGGGACGCTTCATCTTTGCCAGCACTTGTTCGGTCTATGGCGCCACGGACGAAACGCTCGACGAGCGTTCCATCGTGAGGCCGATCTCGTTATACGGCCACACCAAGTTGGCATCCGAACGCGTGCTGCTTGGCATGGCCAGCGACGAGTTCCGGCCCTCGATCGTACGTTTCGCCACGATTTACGGCCTCTCCGGCCGCACGCGGTTCGACCTGGTGGTGAACTTGCTCACAGCCAAGGCCAAGATGGACGGCAAGATTACCGTCTTCGGCGGCGATCAATGGCGCCCGTTCGTGCATGTCGACGACGCCGCGTTGGCCGTGGCGAAGATTCTCGACGCTCCGCTCGACGTGGTGGGCAGCCAGATCTACAACGTCGGCTCGGACGAGCAGAACTACACGATTACCGACATCGGCAAGATGGTTCACGAGCAGGTAGTGGCCGCGGAGTTGCTGATCAACTCCGATGACACTGACAAGCGCAATTATCGCGTCAGCTTCGCGAAGATTCGCAAACAGCTCGGCTTCGAGCCGCAGTGGACCGTGGCCATGGGCATCCAGCAGGTGCTGGAAGCGATCTCCAACGGCGACGTGGAGAACTACACCGAAGCCCGGTACAGCAACGTCAAATTCCTCAAGGAAGGGGGCGCCAGCAACTTCAGCAAGAGCAACTGGGCCAAGGAGTTGATCAACGAAATCTCCGGCGAACGGGAGCGGACGACGGCTTAGGTAGTAGTTTGCAGTGTTCAGTGTTCAGTTTTCAGTGCTTGGACTCGACGTCCAATTTGAAAACTGCGCGATTGGGAGATCGCTTTCAGGCGAAGCTGCGAACTCAAACACTGAACACTGAAAACTTCGAACTCCTCCCATGTACTCCACGTTCGGAAAACGCGCTCTCGATCTCGCGATCTCCTTGCCGATCTTGCTGGCGACAGCGCCGCTGTTGGCGATTGTGGCCGTGCTGGTGCGTTTGGATTCGCAGGGACCGATTCTGTTCTTACAAGACCGCTTGGGGCGCAACGGGAGTACCTTTCGAGCGTACAAGTTTCGCACCATGACCGATCGGCCACGCGTGCCGGACAAAGAGATCTATGGCCGCGACGCCGAAGTGACCCGCGTAGGCTACTGGTTGCGACGATTCAAAATCGACGAGCTGCCCCAGTTGTTTAATGTCTTGTCGGGCGAGATGTCGATCGTGGGACCACGACCGGCCTTGCCGCGGCAGATCGAGGAATACGACGAACACAGCCGCCGACGTTTGCTGGTCCGGCCCGGTCTGACCGGGCTGGCGCAGGTGAATGGCAATACATATCTCTCCTGGCCGGAGCGCTGGGACTGGGATGTCGCCTACGTCGAACGCATGTCGCTGGGACTCGACGTGGCGATTCTGTTGAGAACCATCGGCGTCGTCCTCCGTGGTGAAGAGCGCTTTCTGCAACGGTTGACGAAACCAAACGGGGTATGAGTTTGAACCAGGTCCATTCGCCACGAATCGTGCTGGCTGGCAGCGTCGGCAGTTCACGCCGTACGCTCGAAGCCTTGCTGCGCCACGGCGCCGCGGTCGTGGGCGTGCTGGAGTTGACGGACGAGATTGCGCTGCAGGTGAGCGGATTTACGCGCCTGGCCGACGTGGCCGCCAAGGCCAATGTACCTTGCGCGACGTTTCGCAACATCAACGCTCCGGAAATCATCGAACAGGTCCGCGCGTGGCGCCCGGACCTGTTGTTCGTCGTGGGCCTGTCGCAACTTGTGAAGCCAGAACTTCTAGCTATCCCATCGCGCGGTTGCGTGGGCTTTCATCCCACTTGTTTGCCGAAGGGCCGTGGCCGCGCGCCGGTGGCCTGGCTGACGCTCGACGGCACGCCCGGCGCTGCGACGTTCTTCCTGATGGACGACGGCGCGGATTCGGGACCCATTCTCGTGCAAGAGCCCTTCGACGTCACCTCTGCGGACTATGCCGAGGACGTCGTCATCAAAACCGAAGACGCGCTGGACCGCGCCTTGGATCGCTGGCTGCCTGGTTTACTGCGCGGCGAATGGAACCCGCGACCTCAAGATGATGCACTCGCCAGCTATCACGGCAAACGCGGCCCGGAGGACGGCCTGATCGATTGGCGCGACTCCGCGGAACAGATTCACGCCTTGATCCGAGCCGCATCCCGGCCGCATCCCGGCGCATATACCTACGTCCGCCGGCGAAAACTCATCATTTGGCGTGCCGAAGTTGATCGCACGACGCCGTTCCGCGGCGTGCCGGGAAGAATCCTGGATGTCGATGCCGAACGTGGCGCGCTCATCCAATGCGGCGATGGACTGCTCTGGCTCACCAAAGTCGAGTGGCCGGCCGACGCATTGACGGCACGATTGAGCGTCGGCGTGAAGCTCGGCGTTGATCTGGAGGATGAAGTCGTCCGTTTGCAAAGCGAAGTCGAATCGCTGCGGGAACGCATCACCCAATTGGAATCCCAGTTGCACCCGACGGGAGCGCCATCGTGATGCGAGTCGTCGTGGTCGCTCCCCATATGGATGACGAAGTCCTCGGCTGCGGCGGGGTTATGGCCCGGCACGCCGACGAAGGCGCCGAAGTGCATGTCGTCATCGCCACACGCGGCATTCCCGAATTGTTTCCCGCGGAACTGGTCGCGCGCGGACGCGCGGAGCTGGCCGAAGCGCATCGCGTGCTGGGCGTCGCCGGCGTACGTTTTCTGGATTTCCCTGCGCCGCGGCTCGATACCGTGCCCCGGCACGAACTGGCCGACACACTGTCGCGCGTGTTTCGTGAATTGCAGCCGTCGGTGCTGTACTTGCCGCACCATGGCGATATCCACGCCGATCACGGGCACGTCTATCACGCTGGCCTGGTGGCCGCGCGACCGCTGGCGAACTGCCCGGTGCGGAAGATACTCTGTTATGAGACGCTGTCGGAAACCGAATGGACGCCGCCCATCGACGGGGCGACGTTCTTTCCGACCGTGTTCGTGAACATCGAACGCCAGTTGCAGCGCAAGCTCGACGCCATGGCCTGCTACGAAAGTCAGCTCAAGCAACCGCCGAGTCCCAGGTCGCTGGAATGCCTGAAGGCGTTGGCGCAATTGCGCGGGTCAACCATCCACGCCCACGCGGCGGAAGCGTTCGAGTTGGTACGGGAGATCGTGGACTAAACTGGAGTGGACGCGGTTGTGCAGAATCCGGCTGAGGTCACCGACGTCGTTGCGCTACTCGTCTCAGTAGGAACCACGAAAGGCACGAAAAACACGAAAGTTTGGAATGCTTGGGAAGGCGACAGGGGCCAAATCATTGACGACCGTCGAGCCGGCATCCAACTGATAGTTGCCGAGCAAACCGATTCTCTCCAACTAGTTCGTGATTTTCGTGCCTTTCGTGGTTGCCTCCGGATGCCCGGATGAAGTTGTGTTGAACAAT
>JALHLM010000206.1 GCA_022844585.1 Pirellulales bacterium
CGATTGATTTGCGGGCCTCCTCAGCGCGACACGGGGCGCGGCGCAATCGACTCTACGATCGCCATTTCGTCCGCATGTTGCTCGGGCAACTCCAAGAAAAGCATCGCCACCTCGCCGACGCCCCCGGCGCCGACTACGCGCATCGTCCGCGCACGCTCTATGAGTTCGACGACACCTTCACCGCGCCGATCTGCGGGTTTGGTAATGCCGAGAACTACTACCGCACGGCGAGCTCCGCGCCGGGCTTGAAAAACATCCGCCTGCCGACGCGGATCATCGCCGCCAACGACGATCCGCTCATTCCGTCCAACGTGTTTCGCGATACCGCTGTGTCATCAAGCGTCGACGTCCGCATCGCGGAAGGAGGCGGCCACCTCGGCTTCCTCGCCCGCCGCGGCCACGACCCGGATACCCGCTGGATCGACTGGCGCGTAGTCGATTGGATCAACGAAGTTGCTCACTCCACACCAACCCGAAGCGCCAGCGAGGGGGAGCAGACACCGTCGACAGTTTGACCACGCGCTTAAACGAAGCGAGCCGCGGAGAAAACCCCCGCGGCTCGATATTCGTGTCGCCCCAATGTTGCCGCGGACTACGGGCTTGGCAAAATCGGCACGGCCTTCGCGGGCCGTTCGCTGGTTGGGTCCACAGGCCGCGGTTGTTCTACCCCAGGTGGGGCAAACGCGTCCATGTGGGGATGCTTGACCGTGCCGTCTTCTTGAATAACTTGAACGGGATATCCCGGCGCGTAGCGTGTCCCCGGTTCTTCCGCGGCCGGCGGCGCCAGTTCATCGAAGCCGGGCTTCGTCGTCGGCCCGTAGAACTCGACGTTCATCGTGCGCGTCGACGCCGTGGCAAGCGAATTCGCCTTGCCGCGCGTTCGCAGCAGGCCGATGAAATGTCCGACGATCTTCTGCGTCTCCTCGTCGGCGGTTACGATCAGCCGCGAAACGATCTGAGGACCTTCATTCGGCGATGCCGAAGGCGTCTGCGTCACTTGCACATCCGCTTGCACCACATCCCCAAGCGTGGTGTTCAAGAGCTGACGGAACGGCTCCGCCAGTTCCTGCGGCAGGCGATACGTCGCCCGCGTGAGATGGACGACCTCTTCTGGCGCAGTTTCACCAGCCACACTGGGCGTCCAGTAGTAGTTGGCTGTGGTGCCGGGCATGCCAGCCGGTACGGGCATCGCCGTGGGAGGATTCGCCGCGGCGACGTAGGGGTTCGAAGCGGGCGCCGGTGCCGCAAACGGATCGGTGGGCGGGTTAACCGCCGGTGCAGGAAGCGGCGGCAATGGAGTGGCGCCCGAAGCGCTCGGCGCGAGCGAAGGCGCCTCACCGGGAATCGACGGCGCCGGCAAAGCCGAGGGTGCGCCAGTGGCTGGCAGGCCAGGGAGCTCCGGGGCTGCGGTGGCGATCGGAGGGTTGGACGGCGCCGGCGGCGCGTTCTGTGCTGGAGTGAATCCCGGCAATACCACCAACGCCAACAGTCCCACGCCGGTTACCGCGCCCAGCGACAATCGCGACGCGATCTTCTCTCGCATGATCATGGTTAGTCTCCGTTCGAAGGCTCTTCTCGTTTGCGAGCCGACGCCCAACGCGGGCCCCGGCGTGATTCCCTTGGCCAACAATTCACACACTTCCACCAACGCTTGCGCGTACGCCTTGCGCGCGGCCGGCAACAGTTGCGTCACGCGGGCATCGCAGGCTTGCTCCGCGGCGTCGTGCAACATGGCACGGACGTACCAGAACAGCGGATGCCACCACCAGAACACGGTCGCCGCCAGCTCGAACCGCGCCACCCAATGATCGCGCCGCGCCAAGTGCGCGAGCTCGTGCGCAATGATCGTGCTGCGCGATTCGGCCGAAAAACCGGCCAACATCGCTTCCGGCCAGAGTAGTTGCACGCGCCCCAACACCCACACCAGCGGCGTACAGCGCACGCCGAGCACGCAGACTTCCGGCGCACGGATGTGATACTCCTCAGCGACCGCGGCGACTTCGTCCACCAACCACTCCGGCGCGGCGTCCGTGGTGTCGAGCAAACCTTGAAATCGCCGCCAGCGATAAAACTGATAGACCGCCATCCCAGCGACGGCCGCTAGCCACGTTCGCCAGAGGAACTGATTCCAATCGTTCCATGTCAGCAAGCCAGTCCATTCAACCGGCGCATAGGCCGCATGATTGTGGGCTAGTTCTGGCGGCAGTACTTGCGTGACGCCGTTCAAGACAACATACGACTCGGGCGCACCTGGCAGGGGCAGTCCTTCGTGCTCGCGCGCCACAGGATTGCGCGGCACCGGTCGCCAAGCGATTTCACCTGATGAAGTCAACTCGGGCGCCGTCGACGACCAGATCGCGCTCCAACCACTCGGCCAGGCAAAGCTCCATACTGGTAGCGGCGGCGCGACGAGCTTGGCCAGCACGACGAGCCACAACGCATGCCTCAGCGCCGGTTGCGCCGGACGCCAACGGCAAATCAACAACGCCACGAGGGCCAGGATCGCCGCCGAAACCGTGTTGTGCAGGAGCCAGTAAGCCATGTCGTCGGTACCGTCAAAATGTATGCACAAGGAACACGGAACGAAGAACGGCAGAGAACTCCCTGCATTCGTCATTCGTTGTTCATCATTTCCCCTTTCCCTTCTCCAACTCGTCGATCAGATCGCGAAATTGCTTCAACTCGGATTTCGAGAATCGTTTGCCTTGCACGAGTGCCAAGACGAGCGGCGCCGACGCCCCTTCGCAGAGCTCGCCTGCCAGGTCGTGCAAGCGATCGGCCAGCAAATCGTCGCGCGAGACCGTCGGTCGATACACGTGCGCCACGTCGCGCTTGTCGCTGGTCACGACCCCTTTCGCGCAGAGCCGATTGAGCAGCGTTTGCACCGTGGTGTACGCCCACTGCCGGCCGCGCGCCGCGAGCCGATCGTTCAGCTCACGCACCGTGCCAGGCCCTTCGTCCCAAAGCGCCTTGAGCACGTCGAGTTCCGTTCCAGAAATGCTCGGCCCCTTGTCGGCCATGTTCGTTCCTCCGTGCAGTTCAGCGTCACCGCCATCTACTACATTCTGTCGGAGGCCGGTTCTACTACATCGCGTAGTAGGCGGTCAAGAGTGAATTCTCGCTTCTTCAAGAACCAGATTGGCCTGCGAAACACGCAAAACACACGGAAGCGGATGCTGAAACGGCGTTTCGAAAGGAGCTGCTGAAAAGCGACGCCCTGGCTCGCCGATTTCACCTCTCCTTTTTTCGTGTGTTTCGCGTGTTTCGCGGGCTCTACTCCGGCCGCAAACCGCATCCTTGAGCGGGAATTCCGTGGTTGGCAATCTGGGCTGAGTTTGCCGGTCGTGCTCAATTGTCTTGAATTGCCGGTTCAATCGGTCGAAACGATAGTCAGGACCCCGTCGGCATAGCCGGCATTTGCGGAACATTCAGACAACTTCCCGCGATAAGCACAGGTGAACCATGCGATTCCTTCCGACCACAACGCTGGCGGCGTTGGGGCTGGCCTTCACGGTTCCGGCCGTAACTGCTTCCGCTGCAAAGCCGGCCGATGACGGTGTCGTCATGGCCAGCGATGCTCCGGAGGCCTCCTCTGGCCAGGACTACGCCCAGCCGACCGGCTACTCCACGCCGGTCCTGCCGATGGGCGCTGGCCCCGGACCGATCCACCCGTACTCCGCGGACGCCATGGACTGCTACGGCTGTCCGCCTGCGGGCAACGCTTTCGCCCAGGGTTGGCACGCGCCGCCCCAGTGCAGCCGGGCGTGGGTCAACTTCGAATACCTCTACTGGCAGCCCAAGGGGATCAACGTCCCGGCACTGGTCACGACCAGCCCGATCGGCACACCGCAAACGGTGGCCGGCGAATTGGGCCAGCCGACCACGAGCGTGCTGTACGGCGACGGCGAAATCAACGACGACTACCGCTCCGGCGGCCGGTTGCAGGGCGGATTCTGGCTCACGCCGGACGAGATGGCCGGCATCGAAGGACACGTGTTCTCGTTCGACGACGAGCAATCGGTGTTTAGCGCCAACGGCTCGTTCAGCAATGGTGGCGCCGGGCCAATCCTGGCCCGTCCGTTCTTCAATGTTGATACCGCGCTGCAAGATACCTTGCTGCTGGCCTATCCAGACTTTGTCACGGGCAACCAGACGATCGACCTGGACGGCAGCGTCGACGTGCGGAGTGAATCGGAGATTCAATCGGCGGGAGCATTGTTTCGCCGGATTAGCTGGATGGACGTCCTCGAGTCCGGCGGCGTGTCCTTCGTCCGCATCTACGGGTTGATTGGCTATCGTTACTTCAACCTCGACGAGCAACTCTCGATCGACAGCACCATCCGGCCGATCGGCGGCTCGTTCGGCAACAACAGCAGCATCCGGGCATCCGACCTGTTCGATACGGAAAACGAGTTCCACGGCGGCGAATTGGGCATCGATACCCAAATCAACCATGGTTCGTTCTTCTTGAAGATTCTGACCAAGGCCGCGTTGGGCAATACGCACCAGACGGTGAATATCGCCGGTTCGACCGTCAGCTCCGACGGCGTGAACTCGACGACGTTCGCCGGCGGCTTGCTGGCTCAGCCGACCAACATCGGCGAGATCACCAGCGACCACTTCTCGGTGCTGCCGGAAGGCAACATCACGATCGGCTGCCAATTGACCCGCAACGTGGCGGTCACCGGCGGCTACAGCTTCCTGTACCTGAGCAACGTCGTGCGACCGGGCGATCAGATCGACTTCTCGGTCAATCCGACGCAGTTCGACGGCGGCGTGTTGATCGGCGAGGCCCGACCCACGGCCTCGATCAATCACGACGATTTTTGGATGCACGGCTTCAACGCCGGCGTCGAAGTCACCTGGTAGCTCCGCCAGCTCCAGCCTGTGCAGCCAGCCGCGGTCCCTCGCCGGAAACCGCGGCTGGCTTCGTTTTTGCGCGACGCGTGGAGCGGGGATTCACCACGGAGACACGGAGGAGGAACGCTGAACAAGTTTGAACCGCAGAGGCGCTGAGACGCGGAGAGGAGAGAGGGAATGACGAATGACGAAATCCGAATGTCGAATCAAATCTGAATGACTGAATGTCGAACGGCTACAGTCAGCCGTAGCGCGCTCGCAATTGATGCACTCACCGTACATTCGTCATTCCCTCGCCCTCACTCTTCCCTCCGCGTCTCAGCGCCTCCGCGGTTCAAACGGATTTCACACCACCTTCTCCTCATCTCCGTGACTCCGTGACTCCGTGACTCCGTGTCTCCGTGGTGAATCTGGATTCTCTCAAGTTCACCCGAAAATCCGTCGATGATCTGCCCGCATGTGGTGCGCGCGGTGTCAGCAACATGTCGCGGCGATTGTCGGGGATGCCGACGGCGCGGCGATCTGCGCAGATTGCGGCGAAGCGATTGACGCTTTTGCCGATCTGGCTGGTGTTCACTTGAGCCGTGTTGCCCCGGCTTCGTTGCAGACAGTGCGACGTGATAAACCAACGGACGTTAGCTCCTCTCGCTTGCCTAACTTTGGCTACTCGCGTGCGCGACTGGAGCATATCGGGCGTCGCCTCGACTCGTTGGGCAAGCTCACCCAGCAGGACGAACCACCGTCTCTAGTCGCCAAGCGTGAGACCACGAGCGCACCGGATCGCGCCGCACAGCGAGCGTGGATCGCGCGTCTTGGGCTGTTCTGTGGATTATCGACGCTGACCTGCGGGATCGCGCTCGCCGTCTGGTCGCTGTTTGGCGATCAAGCGTTGTTGTGGAAAGTCGGGTTACCTACCGCATTGGTGGGGCAAACCATGCTGCTCGCGGCGCTCGCGAGCCAATGGGACTTCCGCGGCCAGCCAGCGGCGAAATCGCCCGCTGTGACCGCGGCGCGCGGGACGCATCGCAAAGAAATGCGGGCGTCGGTCTGAACCGCGCCCTCTGGCCAAGTGTCCGCTGGAGGTTCCGCACGTATTTCGTTGGCATTGCGAGTTGGTCATGGCGATTCGGTTTGGGATTCTCGGCAGCCCGGCGACAGGGCGGGGTATAATGGGCGAGTCGCTTCCCGCCGAGTTTCCCGCCCCGATGATGCGTGCCACGGCCAGCCTGGATCTTCCCGAAGTCCGGCCGGCGCGCGCGAAACCTGCGCCCCGTCCGAAGCCGCCGCAAACGAATGCGTACGACCGGAATTTCTGGTTCAGCTACGCCGCGAATTTCTTCATGGTGGCGGCCGTCAGCTTGCTGTTTCGGTATTCCGATTTCGTCGCGCATTTGGGCGGCCGCGAACAACACTTGGGGTGGATCGTCGGCGTCGGCGTGTTGGGCAGCCTGTCGATGCGCATCTTTCTCGGCGCCGGGATCGATCGCTACGGACCGCGCATCATCTGGATCGCATCGCTCGTGGGCTTTGTCACCAGTTGCCTGGCGCAACTCCTGGTGACGCGCGTCGACGGTCCGGCGATTTACTTCTGGCGAATCGTCTATCAAACCAGCATCGCCGGTTGTTACGGCGCGAGCATCGCGTACGTCTCGGCCCGTGCGCCGGTAGAACGCCTGGCCGAAGTGGTCGGCACGCTCGGCACGTCGGGCTTCATCGGTATGCAGTGTGGCACCTTGCTGACGGATTTTCTCTCCGCGCACGCGCCGATCTGGTCCTTGTTCTGCGGCGCGGCGACGATGGGGTTCGCGTCGTTGGTTTGTGCGATGTTCGGCGCGCGAAACGCCGTGCGCCATCCGCAACATCGGCGCTTGCCCACGTTGCACGTGCTGCGCAAATATCGCCCCGGACCGCTCTTGGTGGTGGCCGCGGCGATGGGTTTTGGGTTGAGCCTGCCGACGGTCTTCGTGCGCCCGTTTGCGGCGTCGATTCAAGTGGCGTCAATTTCCTGGTTTTTCAGCGTCTACACGATCACCGCGTTCGGCACGCGTTTGGCATTGCGGCGGATCGCGGATCAATACGGCACGCGCACCGTGGCGCTGTGCGGGCTCAGTTCATTGATCGCGGGGATGCTCTGCTTTATCCCCGTCACGGAAGGCTGGCACCTGATCGTGCCGGCGTTGTTGATCGGCGCCGCGCATGCGATGCTGTTTCCGGCCGCAACGGCCGGAGTGAGCCGCGCCTTCCCGGCGCGCTACCGTGGATTGGCGACGACGCTCACGATGGCGATGTTCGATTTCGGCGCGTTCGTGGTCTCGCCGCTGGCCGGCGGATTGCTCTGGCTCGCGGAACGCAACGGCGTGGCGGCGTACCCGACGATGTTCGCCAGTGTGGCGGCGCTCCTGGCGATCTTGGCTGCGGCCTACGCCTTCAGTTCCAGGCGGGGCGTGGCACTCTTGGCGGCCGAGTAGCGGCGCTTGTGCATTGGCCCAGGCGACTTAGACTGAGTTCCCACCGTGGTGACTCGCTTCTTCGCCTTCCGGCCGCGCATGACGCTTTTGATCGACGGCTACAACCTGCTGCATGTCGCCGGCCTGATGGGTCGGCGTCTGGGGCCCGGCGGCTTGGAACGCGCGCGAAACGCCTTGCTCGGCCTATTGGCGTCGAGCCTGACGCCCGAGGAAGCTGCGCGGACGATCGTCGTGTTCGACGCCGGCGCCAAAGCGCCCCGCGACCGTCCAAGGCACGAACTATTGCACGGTATCCAAGTGCAATACTCCGAGCCGGGCGAAGAAGCCGACGACCTGCTGGAACGTTTGATCGCCGCCGACAGTGCTCCCAAGCAACTCACGGTCGTCTCGGGCGATCACCGCCTGCAACGCGCCGCGAAACGCCGCAAGGCCACGGCGGTAGCGAGCGAGGCGTGGTTAGAGGAACTCAACCGCCGTCGCGGAGGCCCACCGCCAACCGTCAGACCTCCGAGGACCAGCAAGCCGACGGAACCACTGACCGCGGAGGAAGTGGATGCTTGGTTGAAGGAGTTTGGGGTGGGATGAGTGGCAGCCCGTACGCGACTCAGTGCATAATACATCTATCTCACACACTGTTCTTAGCGAGATGAAGCATGAACAACGAGAATCCGCATGCCACTGAAGTGAGTCAATCGTTATCAAAGGGCAATCGGCCGACGTCGTCGGAGCTAGGTCAGTTGAAGTCGATGGGGTTCGTGTGAAAGGCTGAAACGTCCCATTAGCAAATTAGTCGGCATGGCGATCACCCGCACCTATCCTCCGGACGTCTTCACACTGGTGTCGATGAGCCAGTTGTCGAAGCGGCACTTCGACCTCCACCCCATCTGGTCCGAGCATTACGACTACGACGAGCGGGAGGAGATCGTCTCCTGGGGCGTGAACCGGGAATGGTTGGAACGCGAACTCGATCGGGTCCACGATGCCAGCGACCACAGCGCTTACCCAATCCTCCGCCCGTACCCACTGCCATACCGAATGCACATCTATGTCAAGGCACGCTTCGTGACGGCCGGCGGGATGAGGCTGGTCGGATATGTCATGAACGAAGATGCATTCGTGGTGACTTTGTTCCTCGGCGACGGCGCATACACTTTCAGCCGGCACTCAGCGCTCGGCGACTTAAACGGTCAGTCGCTGCGAGCGTTGAGGCGCACCATCGGATGCGGCGACGACCCCATATTCCCGCTTCGCTACGACACCGATTTCTTTGGGCTCAACGATGCACTGATCGCCGGCACGTTTACGACGGCTGCGGGCGCCGATTAACCGACACTGCGCCGGACCGGGGCCGCGGAAATCCTTGTAATTGGAGTGTCGGTCGTCGGCTCAGCGAGTATACGTTGATCCGCTAGTGCGCCAACTTCTTATACCGAAACCTATGCGGCTCGTCCGCGGCGATGCCTAACCGGGCGCGGCGTTGTTCTTCGTAGGTCTGGAAATTGCCTTCGCACCAGTGGACGTAACCGTCTCCTTCGAACGCCAGGATGTGGGTGGCAACGCGGTCCAGGAACCAGCGATCGTGGCTGATGACGACGACGCAGCCGGCGAAGTTCAACACCGCTTCTTCGAGCGCGCGGAGCGTATCGACGTCCAGGTCGTTGGTCGGTTCGTCCAACAGCAGCACGTTGCAGCCGCGCCGTAGCAGTTTCGCCAGGTGGACGCGATTGCGCTCGCCGCCGGAGAGTTGCCCCACGAGTTTTTGCTGGTCGGTGCCTTGGAAGTTGAACCGCGCGACGAAAGCGCGCGCGGAAATCTTGCGGCCCCCCATTTCCAGCGTGTCGTGGCCGCCGGAGATCTCTTCGAACACCGTTTTGTCGGCGGCCAATGCGTCGCGGTTCTGATCGACGTAGCCGAGTTCGACCGTCTCGCCGATCTTCAGCGTGCCGGTGTCCGGCTGTTCTTCGCCGGTGATCATGCGGAACAGCGTCGTTTTGCCGGCGCCGTTCGGGCCGATGATCCCCACGATGCCGCCGGGCGGCAGGCGGAAATCCAGGTTGTCGATCAACACCCGATCGCCGAAACCCTTGGTGAGTTTCGTCGCGTAGACGACGACGTCGCCCAAATGTTTGCCGGGCGGGATCTGAATCTCGAATTCGTCCGGCCGTTCCTCAAAACGTTCGGCCGACATCTGTTCGTAGGCCTTGATGCGGGCCTTGCTCTTCGCCTGCCGGGCCTTGGGGGCCATGCGAATCCATTCCAACTCCCGCTCCAAGGTCTTCTGCCGCGCACTGGCCTGCTTCTCCTCGATCGCCAGCCGGGCTTTCTTTTGTTCCAGCCAGGAGGTGTAATTCCCCTCGTAGGGAAAACCGCGGCCGCGATCCAATTCCAGGATCCAGCCGGCGACGTTGTCCAGGAAGTAGCGATC
>JALHLM010000207.1 GCA_022844585.1 Pirellulales bacterium
GCCGGCGGCTGTCGATGAACATCAACTTGTCAGGGTGCCGCGCGGCGAGTTCCTTCAATCGCTCGCGCACACGCGGGTTGATCACGCCCCAGCCTTCCTCGTTGATCTGGTCGAGCACAATCAATCCGTCGGTCGTGCGGAACACGTGTTCCAATTCGGCGAGCAAGCGCTCTTCACTTGACGGCGGCAGTGGGCGATTGTTGCGCAAGTCGAGGCGATTCAATTCTCGCCACGTTCCGTGCTCGTCGCACCGCAACGGTTTGGTATACGTCGGTGTGAGCCGTTCGGCGTCGCGCACGATGTGCAAGACTTCCACTGGCAGCTTGCCGAGTTCGTTGAGTAAATCGTAGCTCGATCCATCGTCCCCCACGACAGTCGCCGGCACGAGGCGACCGACGCCGAGAGCGGATAAGTTGTTCATCACCGTGCCGAGCGCGCCGGGGCTGTTGCGCACGGACGTGATTTGATACGCCTCGAGTCCGGTTTCGATCGACAGTTCGTGCCAACCAGGCTCCAGGTGCAGATAGCGATCGAGGAACAAATCCCCGACCAGCCCGATGGTGAGCCGAGGAAACGCGGCCACCAGTTCGGCGAGTCGTTCCAGCGCGATCATGGCGTTGCTTTCAGTGTCCCTGCACCGTGCGCGACTTGGCCATCGCGTCTTCGGCGTCGCGGATATACGTCATGTTTCCGGTGCCGGCGTAGGCGCGCTGATACGTAACGCTGAGCGCCGTGTAACTGAAAGCGTCGTTGGGCTGCAATTCGCAAACCTTGCGGCCGTGCTCGATCGCTTCTTCGTGGCGGCCCAGGCGGCCGAGGATCACCGCCAGCGCCGCATGCGCCAGTGCGAATTGCGGGTCTTGTGCGGCGAGTTCCAGCATCTTCGCCGCAGCTTCGTCAAGTTTGCCCTGGTCCTTGAGGCGATCGGCCTCGTCATACAGTTCGTGGCTGGTTGGCATAGCGCGGGCGCTTTCGGAATAAGTAGCGGTGTTCCGGGGGATTTCGGCACATTCTACCGCCCGGCGGCGCGCAGCGCAGGGGTGGCAAGTGCCGAACGTCGACGGCAGCTTCGGCAAACCTGGTAAAGTCGGCAGCACCGGTCAATCCAATTTGAGTGTCACATTCGGCAAGGCCGATACCTTTCGACGGAAGCGTCGGAGCGAGAACAAGGGCCCCCAGGACGAGGACACCCGCTGTGAAGATTCATCCCCTGGCCGTCGTGAGCCCGCAGGCTGACCTGGCAATGGATGTGGAAATCGGTCCCTTCGCGGTGATCGAAGCTGGGGCGAAAATCGGCGAGGGTTGCAAGATCGGCAGCCGGGCGGTGATCAAGACGGGCACGCGACTGGGGCCCCACAACGTGGTCTTCGAAGGGGCGATTCTGGGCGGCCTGCCGCAGCATCTGAAGATGCCGGAGACGCTTGGCGACGTGGTGATCGGTGCGCGGAACACCTTCCGCGAAAACGTGACGGTTCATCGCGGCATGGCGCCGGATCATCCCACGGTGATCGGCGACCAGAACCTGTTCATGGTGAACGTTCATGTCGCCCACGATTGCGTGGTGGGCAACAATGTGATCGTGGCCAACAACACCATGCTGGCCGGACATGTGCAAATCGCTGATCGGGCCTATATCTCAGGGGCTGTCGGCGTGCATCAATTCTGCCGGATTGGCCGCAACGCGATGGTTGGCGGCCAGGCCCATATCGTGCGGGACGTGCCGCCGTATGTCTCGATCGACGGCGGCAGTTCGTTGATCGTCGGGCTGAATCAAGTCGGTCTACGTCGCAGCGGTTTCGCGGATGCCGACATCCTGCAACTGAAAGCCGCCTACCGGCTGATTTATCGCAGCGGCCTGACTTGGAACAACGCCATGGCGCAGTTGAATCGGGAATTCAATAGCGGCGCCGCGGCGGCCTTCTGCGAATTCTTCGCCAGCGGGAAGCGCGGCTTCACGCCGGAGCGGCGGATGCCGCCGAACGCGACGATCCGGATTCGTCACGATTTCAACGAGGACGAACAGCAGCGCCGCGCTGCGGCTGGCTAACGGTGACTCGATATCTGCGGCCAGTGGCGGGAGTGGCGATTTACCTAGCCGTCTGGTGGTTCGTCCGCGCGCTACCGCCCGACGCCGTGGGGCGGCGCATCGCGGCGCCGGCTTTCGTCGCGTTTGTCGGCGCGCTCACGGTGACGGCTTATTTCGTGGCGCGCGACGCTCCGAAATGGCTGCGCATTTCCGCCACGCTCGCTGCCGGCCCCGCCACCGCCGCGTGCTTCGCGCGCCCCGCCGAATTGACGCTTCCATCACTTCTCGGCCTAGGCCTCCTATTGGCCTTGGCTCCGGTCATCGCGTTCGGCGCAACCCAGGCCCGCGCACGGGGCGACGACGCAGCGCCATAAGTGCCTGTCGTTGAATGCCTTACGAGCACTTTACGACTGCTTCTTGGCCCTTCATGCACCGCAAACGCCCACTTTCGATCTGGCCGTTTGCTTCTGCGCCGGCTCGTCGTAAACTTTGAGGAGGAAGTGATTTAGCGCCTGCGAGGCGGCGGCGCACACTTTGAGATGTGCTTGTATTTTCGCTGCCTGCGCGTATTCTTTACGTTTGCGCTAGGCCGCCACGAGGGGGCGGAAGCTATTGGCCAAGGGGCCAACGCAACCAGCGTACGGCGGCGCAAGGCGGGCGCGGCTGACAAAAAGGATCTACTGATGCGCGAGATTCTCACCGGTTGGGAGATGCATCCCACGACGTGGGTCTATCTATCCTCGCTGATCATGATCACCGTGTTCTTCAAGTTCGGGCGCTTCTGGAGCGTCCGGAACCTGGATCTGGTCGGTCTGATTTCGTTCGGCCCCGGATTGTTACTGGCACAGCGCACGGATCCCGCGCTCTCGCAGTTGGGATTTCTGCTGCTGTTTGTGACGGGCGGGTTCTTCCTCGTGCGTCTGCTGATCGACCCGCAGATGGTCCGGCGACCGTTGTTGGAACCGAATCTATCGACCGGCGGGCTGACGTTCATGGGCGTTTCGCTGTTGATCTTTTTGATGACGAATGTTGTCACCGAGAAATTGACGGTGAACGATCTCGACGGTCCGCAGCGGCTGGAAAAAATGCTCGACCGCGAGGCCGCCGATACGGAAGATCCGCAACTCGCCGCGCATGGGCCCGGCTACCCGCTGCTGCACTTGTTGCCGAGCATGCCGAGCCGCGCGATCATCGAGCCGCTGGAGATTCCCGAGCCGCAGAAGCTCGACATGCTCTCGATCGCCACGGCACGCACAATGGCGATTCTCTCGCACCTGGCCGTCGTGATTGGCATGGTGCTCGTCGGGCACCGGCATTTCGATAACATCCGCACCGGCGTCGCGGCGGCGACCGTTTACCTCGTCTTGCCCTACAGCGCGCAGATGACGGGCCGCGTCGATCACGTGTTGCCGGCGGCGCTGATGGTCTGGGCGTTACTCAGCTATCGGCGTCCCGCGATCGCCGGCATCCTGATGGGCCTCGCGGCGGGGGCGATTTACTACCCGTTGTTTTTGTTGCCGCTGTGGCTGGGCTTTTATTGGCAGCGCGGCTTCTGGCGCTTCGGCGGCGGCGCGCTGGCGATGATCGCCATCCTGGTGGGCAGCCTGGCCTGGACTTCCAGCGACTTCAACTCCTTCTTGTCGCAGTTGCGCACGATGTTCGGCTGGACCGATTTCCAGACCCGCGACGTCGGCGGTTTCTGGGACGTCCAGTGGTCGGCGTTTCGCCTGACGGTGATGACGATCTTCGCCGTATTGTCGCTGAGTATGGCACTCTGGCCGCAGCCAAAGAACCTGGGCACGCTGATGAGTTGCTCCGCCGCGTTGATGCTCGGCACGCAGTTCTGGGTCGCCAAGGACGGCGGGTTGTTCATGGCCTGGTATCTGCCGCTCTTGGTACTGACCATCTTCCGCCCGAATCTGGAAGACCGCATCGCGCTGACCACGCTGGGCGACGGTTGGTTGCTGAAATTCAAGAACCACCGCCGCACGCTCAACCAGGCGGCGTAGTCGCGCCGCTGCTGAGCCGAGGCATAACCAGGACCTTGCCTCATGTTTCCCCGAGCTTGGCGATCAGCCCTCATTCCGCTGTTGGCGTTGGCCTTGTTTTCGTCGACGCCCCTCTTGGCCGACGATTGGCCGCAGTTCCGCGGTCCAGATGGAATGGGCGTCGCGAATGCGCCGGTGCCCATTCAATTTGGGCCGGAAAAGAATTTGCTTTGGAAGACCAAGCTTCCCGGCGCCGGAGGTTCCAGTCCGGTGCTGTTCGGCGATCGCATTTTTCTCACTTCCTACACCGGCTACGCCGTCACTGGCGAACCTGAGGGGAGCATCGATCGCCTGGAGCGCCATGTGCTGTGCTTGAATCGTGGCGATGGTCATCTGCTGTGGGACAAGACCGTGCCCACGCGGCTGCCGGAGGAAGAAGGCATTCGCGAGTCGCATGGCTATGCGTCAAGCACGCCGGCGGTCGACGCCGAACGAGTGTACGTATTCTTCGGCAAATCCGGCGTCTTCGCCTTTGATCACGCGGGAGCGCAACTCTGGCAAGCCGATGTCGGCGACAAAACGCACGGCTGGGGCTCCGGCGCGTCGCCGGTGTTGCATGAGGAAGTCGCGTTGATCAACGCCAGCGTGGAAAGTGAATCGCTCTACGCGCTCGATCGCAAATCGGGCGCAATAACGTGGCGCGCCGAAGGGGTTCGCGAAGCCTGGAACACCCCGCATCTCGTGAAGACGGACGCGGGCAATACCGAGATCGTCGTGCCGATCATCGAGCAAGTCCTGGCCTTCGATCCGGCCAATGGCGAACAGCTCTGGCACTGCGCCACCGACATCCCCTGGTATATGGCCCCGAGCGCCGTTTCGCGCGACGGTATCGTCTACTGCATCGGCGGCCGGCCCGGCTATTCGCTGGCCGTGCGTGCCGGCGGCCGCGGCGATGTCACCGCGACGCATCGCTTATGGGCAACGAAGAAAGGTTCCAACGTGCCGTCGCCGATTCTGCTGGGCGACCAACTCTATTGGATGCACGACAATCTCGGCATTGCCAGCAGCGCGAGTACGGCAACCGGTGAGTTGGTCTACGAACAGCGCATCAACCGCGCCGGCATGGTCTACGGTTCGCCGGTGCTCGCGGGCGAGCACTTGTATTACGTCACGCGCGAGGGGCGTGTGTACGTCGTGAAAGCGGCGCCGCGATTCGAACTCGTCGCCACGAATGATCTCGCCGATGGCGGCGTCTTCAATGCCAGCCCCGCCGCGGTGGATGGCAAGCTCTACATCCGTTCCGATGGCTGGCTTTATTGCTTCGGCGAATAGATCTCGTCGGCAATCGCGTGCGGTTACCCGCAACGCGAATAAAAAAAAGAGGCCGCCGGACCGTTTATCGGCTACAGAACGGTCCGTCGGCCCCACGTTTCCGCCCAACGGATTGCGCCGATGTGCGGGTCGTTGCGAAAAATGGCCAGGCTCGTCGTCCACCGCAAACCGATTCTGCCCCACAGGATCGATGATGGCGATATCCGACGACGACGAGCCTGGTCATCAACTCTAACGCACGAGTTAGGGGAATGTACTCACGGTCCTTTTTTGACCAGGTCCGGAAGGGAGCCCGCGAAACACGCGGAACACGCGAAAATAAAGCGATGAGCGTTTTTCGCTATAAACGGCATCTACGGGAATTGTTTGGTCTTGATTCTGATGGTTCGCGCCCTTTTTCTGGCTTCAATTCCTATCCCCTCCTCGCTTTCGCGTGTTTCGCGGGCTACCCCACCCTGATTATTTTCCCGTAACAGACTTCGTGGACTTCCGCTTGGTAAGGTAACGACGCACTGACGCGTCGCACAAAAAACACTCAAGCCAACGGGAATTCACCCATGTTTACTCGCCAACAACTCGGCTATTTGCTGACTTTGACCATCGGCCTGGTCACCAAGACCCAAGCCCAACCCTTCGGCCCCCCGCAACCGGGTTACCCCCAACCCGTCGCCCCGCAAGCCGCGGTGGCCCCCGCCGCGGTGACCCCGGCGGCCTTCCCACAGGCGGGCTATCCGCCGGCCGGTTACCCGCAGCCGGTGGTGATGCCGTCGCCGGTGGTGGTGCCGGAACCCCCGGTTCGCCTGGGTTTTCAGTTCGTGATGTGCGACTACGGCATGGCCGTCAGTGCGATCCGTGACGGCGGACTGGCCCAGCAAGTCGGCCTGTTGCCCGGCGACATTATCGTGCAGATGAACACGTTCCAAATCACCGGTTGGGATCAATATTGCCTGGCCCTGCACGACGCGGTCTTCAGCCGCGGCGGGCAAGTCGAGATGTGGCTCTACCGGCCGACCCCGGCGGGCTACGAGTTGCAGTACGTGGCCTTCACGATCCATGAGGAGCAGATCATCGTCGTCGTCCCGTGCTCGTACCACTACGAGAAGTGCCACAGCCACCACGTGAGCTGCTGGAACGATCGCCTGGTCTACCTGAACCACTGCTGGCAGGAACATTGCCACGACGGCAAGGCTCACAATCACCACGGCTTGAACCTGAACTTCCTCGGCAAGGGTGCGAACCTGAACTTCAACAAGGGCGGCTTGAACGTCAACCTTGGCAACCTGATGCAGAACCAAGGCAAGAGCGGCTTCGGTGGACAGTTCGGTAACTTCAAACCCCAACAGTTCCAGAACCAGATCAAGCAGCTCAACGGAGGCAACCACTTCCAGAAGCAGATTCAGTCCCAGTTCAACCACAACTTCAAGCCGAAGTTCAACAACCACGGCAACCATAACAGCAACCACAATAGCAACTCGTCGCACTTCCGCTCGTCGAACGGCGGCGGTTCGAACAAGAACTCGTCCTCGCAGTTCAGCCGCTCCCACGGCAGCAGCATGATGAAGTCCTTCAGCGGGTTTGGTAAGAAATAGTCCCCGCGATAAGTAAGACGTTACGAACCAACGCCGCCCGGGTCACTCGCAAGAGCCCCGGGCGGCTTCGTTTGTTGGGGGCCCTCCCGAGATTGCAGAAGGCCACCTCGAGGCCAGCAGTCGCATGCCATCGGCGAGAGTGACTGGCTACTGCGGCGCGTCGTTCAACGGGAACAAGCCGTCTTGTTGCGATTGAGCGAGGCGAATGAGCACCAACCGCCCTGTCGCGCCGCCGGAGACGTCCTCGGTGAAGAAGTAACTGCCGAGAGAACCGTCGGTGGAAGCCGCGCCGCCGAGCACAAGAATCTGCCCCGGCTGCAGTGGCACGTCGATCTTCAGATCGTCGAGCGCCACACGTTCGCGGCGTGTTTCGATCGTGTACTGCCCTTCGCCGGGCGTGAAGATGCCGCGGGGCGCTCCATGCTGGATTTCCGAGAGGACTTCCAAGCGCACGTGGCCATTGGGTTGCGGCTTGCCGCTGACGGCAAAGCAGCATTGTGCCTGCTGGTACGATTCGCCCGTGACCTGCTGATCCGTGCGGTTGAACATCGTTAGTCGATCATAGACGCGCGAGGCCATGATCTCGCCGCGTCGCCCGGGGCGCATTTGCAGAATGCGGCGCGAGACGTTCGATTCCGCTTGGAGGTCAACTACCACCGCATCGCTGGCGGGCGCCGGCGACTTCTCGCCGAGCTGCATCAAGCGTTCCAGTTCGACGGGAATGCGCCCCGCCGTGAGCCCCGCTCGAAAACCCTGCGCGCTCAGCCGCGCGCGGGTTTCGGCCGGTAAAGAAAGTTCGTCAATTTCGGCCCAGATAGGCGTCGCTTGCGCCGTTTCGCCGGGGGGCAACCGCACCAGAAATACTTCCAGGACGACGCTGTCGGCGGCCAACTTCGGCGGCTGTAGTTCCAGGCCCTTGTGTCGAGGTAACTCGGCGCAGCCGGCGAGCGCGGCCGCAAAAAGCAGCGAGATCGAGCGCAACAGCCTGGCAAAACGCTGCATCCGTGCGCGTCTGTAAGCCGTGGAAACGCGCCGAGGTCCGGACTCGGCGCGCGGAAAGACCGATGACGACCCGGGACAATAGAGATGTGCGGCGCGGCCGTCAACAGGACCTGTCGCGCCATGGTAGTTACGCCGGACTGCCTGATCCGCCTATTCCTGCTTTTCGCCTTTGACGATCGGCGTGTCGTCGGCGTTGCCCCATTCCTGCCAGCTTCGGTAGTAGTTGCTGACGTCCTTCGCGCCCATCAACTCCATGCCGAAGACCATCACCGAGGCGCGGCCGCCGCTTTGGCAATGTGTTGCCGCGGGGCGCTGGAGGTCGATGCCAGCCGAGTTGAATAGTTGGGACAACTCCGCTGCTTCACGAAAGCGCCCGGTCTCGGCGTCGAGCAGGTCGACCCACTCCAGGTGCTTGGCGCCAGGAATGGCGCCGGCGCGTTTGTTCTTCAACGCGTCGTCGCCGCAGAACTCCGCGTCGCTGCGAGTGTCAATAATCTGCAGGTCGCCGGTTTCCAGCGAACGCAGCAGTCCTTCCTTCGTCGCAAGGCGATCGGCGATCGGGCGCAACTCGGGTTCCGTGGCTTTCCGTTCCGGTGTCGGCGTCGTTTCGATTTCGCGCTGCGCGGCCTGCCAGCCCTTCCAGCCGCCATTTAGCAATCGCACGTCGGCGAAATCCCAATAGCGCAGGATCCACCACATCCGCGCGGCGTCCTTCGTCTGGTTGTCATCGTAGAGAACGACTTTGTCACCCGGCGTGAGGCCGAGCGCGCCGATGCGCTGTTGCCAGCCGGCTACGTCCTGTCCTTGATCGAAACCCTTCGCCCATTCGCTAGCGTCGATCCACAAGGCGCCCGGCACATGTCCAACGTCGTATTGCTGGCGCGGACGGGCATCGAGCACGACACAGTCGTCGAGGAGGAGCGCTTCCGGCTCGACCAGCAGTTCCGGATTCGCGTATTCATTCGATGGCGCCTGCGCGAACATCGCGCCCAACAACGCCACCGAGAGGGACAGCGACAGAATCATGATGCGTCTCCTGCAGCGAATGAAGCCCGATTGAAAGTAGTCTATCGTTTCCAAGCAGGCCTTGCCATCACGCTGCGGTGGATATCACTCTGCCGCGAGTGGCGCCGAGTCGGCGCGCCGGGAGACATGCCAGGCCAAACCGACCGCGACCAGGAGCGGCAAGGCTGCGAAAAGCCAATTCCCCGCGGGCGGAAAACTGAGCCCGATGGAGAACGAACCGTTGCCCGGCGCAGTAGGAAGCTTGAGTTGAGTATGCACCAGCGCGCCTAACAGGCATTCCAGCGCGCAGACCGTCCAGAGCCACCGGGCGCCGCTGCCACTTCGCAGGGCCCATCGCCCAAAGCAAAACGTCACGGTCAACAATGGTACGATCAATCCGGCATGGCAGGCCGTGATCGCCAAGAATTGGCTCCGCCAATTGGTCGACTCCATCGGCTGCAGCGATCCCAGCATCTGGAGCAACCAATAGGATGCCGTGTAGACCAAAATCGCGAGCGCAATCGTGCAGGGAATCGGCCCCAGCAGAAACACCAGCCATGGATGCCGCCCCGCGAAATGTCGCGCGCGGAATTCCGTGGCGAAATGTTTGGCGAGTTGTCGGGGATCGCCGAGACGATCGAATTCCGGCGTCGCCTGATGTTCCGCGACGATGTCCTGGGAGTGATCGTCGAACTCGCGCATCACGCGATGCACGTAGAACCGCGGTAGGCGACGACG
>JALHLM010000208.1 GCA_022844585.1 Pirellulales bacterium
CGCAGCGGGCCGTGGGCCAAGCGTAGATCAGGCGCGGGTCGAAGGCCTTGCCGCAGAGGGCGTAGTTGCCGGCGCCGAACGAGCCGCCGGTGATCACCGTCAGCTTCGGCACGCGGCTGTTGCTGATCGCGTTCACGAGTTTCGCGCCGGCGCGGATGATCCCCTCGCGCTCGCTGTCGCGGCCGACCATGAAGCCGTTCACGTCCTGCAGAAAGACGATCGGCAACCAGTCCTGATTGCAGTTTAAGATGAACCGCGCGGCCTTTTCGGCGCTTTCGACATAGATCACGCCGCCGAATTCGATCGGCCCTTCCGGCGGCCGCACGGGATGATGCTGGTTGGCGACGATGCCGACGGGAAACCCGCCGATCCGCGCGGTGCCGGTGACGAGCGTTCCGCCGTATTCGGGCTTATATTCGTCGAACGAGTCGCCGTCGACGATGCACTTCAGCACTTCGCGCACTTCGTAATCGTGACGCGGGTTGGGATCCACAAGTTCGTAGAGATCACTCCCGGGCCGCGCTGCTGGTTCACTCGCATGACGCACGAACGGCGCGGTCGGTTGCGCGTTATCCGGCGCGATGTTCGCCGCCAGCCGACGCAAGCGCTCCAGGCAGGCCTCGTCGTTCGGTTCGCGGTAGTCGATCGTGCCGCTGACCTGCGCGTGCATTTTCGCGCCGCCTAGTTCTTCGCTCGTGGCGACCTGGCCAATCGCGCTTTTCACCAGCGCCGGGCCAGCCAGATATAGCCCGGAGCCTTCGGTCATCAGCAACTTATCGCACAGCACGGGCAGATAGCCGCCGCCCGCGACGCAATTGCCCATGATCGCGGCGACCTGACCGAGCCCTGCGGCCGAGATCACGGCGTTGTTGCGAAAGATGCGGCCGAAGTCGTCTTCGTCGGGAAAGACGTCCTCCTGCAACGGCAGAAACACGCCGGCCGAGTCCACCAGATAAATGAGCGGCAACCGATTCTGCCAGGCGATCCGCTGCGCGCGGAGCACTTTCTTGGCAGTCGCCGGAAAGAACGCCCCGGCCTTCACCGTGGCGTCGTTGGCAATAATCATCTGCCGCCGCCCCGCGACGATGCCGACGCCGCACACCACGCCCGCCGCCGGCGCTCCGCCCCAGGCGTCGTACATCTTCCACCCGGCCCAGAGATTGAACTCCAGGAACTCCGTGCCGGGATCGAGGAGTTTAGCGATCCGCTCCCGCGCGGTGAGGCGGCCTTTAGCGTGCTGCCGCTCGATGGCTTTGGCGCCGCCACCGAGTTGGATTTGATCTTCGTCGCCCGCCAGTTGTTGCTTGGCGGCGAGCAGCGTTTTCTGTGATGCATCCATGAACGATTTCGCTCGATCAACGACAGTGGCGGCCCGGGGGGGGCGAAGTGGGCCTTCAAACATACCTTGCACCCGGCCCGTGGAAAAATAACCCCGCGCGACGAACGCACAGAAAAAGCTTGAAACCTGATTCCGCAGCCGCCACAATGCAGACGCATTTTACGTGCGTCCACCGTCTTCACTCTCGGAACAGAGGAGATGAGTCATGCGTCGTGTGCTGTTGTTTTGCGCTGCGCTCTTGATACACCGCAGCCTCGTTTTTGCCGCCCAGCCGAGCTTTCATGGCTTGGGCCACATCGGAGGGGACACGTACAGCTTGCCACTAGCCGTCTCGGACGATGGCGGGATTGTTGTGGGAGGATTGACCCCGTTTCGCTGGACGGCCGAGGAAGGGATCAAGCCCGTCGAGATTCCGGGCGGTGATGTGATCGCGGCAACCGATGTCTCCGCGGATGGAAAGGTGATCTTCGGCGCCCTTCGTGTTCCCCAACAGGGCGCTGGCGTGTTCCGCTGGAGCGAGGCAGACGGTCTCGAGTTTCCGCTGGGACCGCTCGAGACCTCGTTTTCGTTCACCAATCTCGCCGCCGCGGCGGACGATCGCACTATCGCGATTTCCCGTGGAATTGGTGCTGAGGATGTGACAGCTCGATGGAGTCCGGCGAATGGGTTGGAAATCATCGGCGACTTCGAGGGGGGCGACGTCCGCAGTCAACCTCACGATATCTCTGCTGACGGACAGACCATCGTTGGCGTCGGTACGGATGAATTTGGCAGTCGTGCGTTTCGCTGGACGGCGGAAGAGGGCCTCTTGCCGATTATCGAGAACGACAATCGCGAGTTCTCGAGCTTTGCCACCGGCGTGTCCGCTGACGGTTCGGTCATTGTCGGCTGGGGCGTCTTGCTCGAAAACGTCGACGGCCCGTGGCGATGGACTAGGGACCATGGCCTGGAAATCCTCACGCGTCAAGGCGAGGCGCCCAGCAGCGGTTGGGCTTTGGATGTTTCTGACGATGGCAACCGAGTTGTGGGCGTCGATATTGGAGCAGGCCGCGGCGCGTTCCTTTGGACCCAATCGACCGGTATCGTCGACATCCAGGACTTGCTTATCAATCGCTACGGCCTGCAGGACGAACTCGCCGGCTGGGATCTTCTTACAGCGGATGTGATTTCCGCCAATGGTAAGGTGATCGCCGGCACCGGTTTCGGCCCGACAGGCCCGTTGACAGGCTGGGTCGCCACGGTGCCGGAACCCAGCGGCGTGGCACTGGCGCTGATTACCTGCGCGGCTGGGCTCGCTCTGCGTAGAGTTCGCCGGTCGTTGCAGTGACTAACAGGATTCGTTGCTGTTAGTTTGATCGCGTTGGGGTTGTGCCGGGCAGTTTTTCGCAAACAGGCACAGTACAGCCCCAACCAGCATCACCCCGCCCGCCCACAGCGCCTCCGGCAACCCTTCGCTCTTGCCGAACTGTTCCACGGCGTAGCTCACGCTCGAATAGAGCATGAACGCCGAGGAGAGGCAGAAGATCAGCCAGGTGACCGGGTAGCCGGTTGTGCGGTACGGGCGCGGCAGGTTGGGTTCTCGGCGGCGCAGGATCCAGAGGGCCACGCCGGTCAGCAGGAAGAACACATAGAAGACGGGCGAGGTGTAGTTCAACATTCGCTCGAAGCCGTCGCCGCGCTGGCCGAACCCGCGGATCAGGGCCACGCTGATTGCGCATTGCGCCGCGAGCGCCACGAGCGGGCCGCCATAGCGATCGCTCCAGTTCGCCAGCCAGCCGAACCAACCGTGATCCTTGCCCAAGGCGAACGAAACCCGCGCACCGGTGAAGATCATGGCATTGAGCGCCCCGGCGGCCGTAATGCAAACCAGCGCCGCGACGAGTCGTTCCCCGGTTTCCCCGAGCAGCGGCTGGACCAACTCGACAGCGATCAGATCGGTTTGCCGAAAGCGGTCGAAGCCCAGGCTATAGAGACACGCCAGGTTCACCAGCAGGTAAATCGCCGTGACGACGAGTGCCCCGTAGACCAGCCCGCGCGACAAATTGCGTTCCGGGTCGCGCACCTCGGCGGCCACCATCGGCATATCGCTCCACCCGCCGAAGGCGTACAGAATAAAAATCATCGCCAGCCGCCAGTCAGACGTCGTCGCGACCGCGACTTCCTGTTTGATATCCTCGGGAACCGGTTTGATAAACGCGATCAGCACAATCGCCAACAGCCCGAGCAGCTTCGCGACAGAAAGAGCGTTTTGTGTGCGCGTGCCGGGCCGGATGCCGAGCATATTCACCGCCGTCAGCAATACGACGATCGCCATGGCGAAGCCGACGTAGTCGAGCATGTTGCGAACCGGGAAGATTGCTTCAAAATGCTCACCGAAAACGAAGGCGATGAAGCCGATCGTGCCGGGGCGGATGACGCACGTCACGGCCCAGGCGTAAAGAAACGCCGCGCGGCCTCCGTAAGCGCGGCCGAGGTAGTTGTATTCGCCGCCGTCCTCCGGCATCGCGCAGGCGAGTTCGGCGTAGCAGAGCGCGCCGCAGAGCGCGAACAATCCGCCAGCCGCCCAGGCGAGCATCAGCGCCGTGGGGGACGGCACGCTGGCCGCGATCACTGGCGCGAGCTTGTAGATGCTCGACCCGATGATAATGCCGACCATGATGCTCGTGGCATCAAAGAGCGACAGGCGTCGGCGCGGCGGCTGTGGGATGTCAGTGGCCACGCCGGGATTCTACCGAAAACGTCGGGATCGCGTAGCCGGCAAGGCGTCGAAATGCCACGGCCTGTTGACAAGCCGTGGCAATGATCGGCCATATAAAAAGCACTGCGAGAGCGTTCAAAGAATGAACTGATCCAGTTGCTTGTCCATCTCCTTCTTGTCATTCAATTTCAAGATGTCCGGGAACGCCTTGACGAATTTCGCCAGCTTGATGACGTAGTCGTCCAGTTCGCCCGACCACTTTTCGAGCTTCTGCTTGGCGGCAGGAGTCATCTCCTGCTTGGCTTCTTTGAGATTGATGAACTTGGCGAAAGCGGCCTTCAGGGCTTCCGCCTTCTTGAACGCGTCCATGAGGTCTTTTTCACTCTTGGACCCCTCGAACTTTTTCATGGCCGTCTGGAACTTGTCGATCGTGGGACCGACGTCGGCCTTCTTGAAGAAACTCGACTTCGAGAGGTTATTGGCATCCTTGAACGTCTTCCACTTGTCCCGATCCAACGTCAGCACGCCCACGGCACGACTCCTGGCAATGAAGTGAAGCGAAGTGAAGGCGCCGTGCAGGCAAGTCCGCTCGGCGCTCAGGATTATGATGCCGTTTCCCGTGTTTCGCAAGCATTTGGACGGACATGAACCGCGAAATAGGCGACGCGCCGCCGGCCGGAAGGGGCGTCATTCGGCGCGCTCGCCGACCAGCAACCATCGATCGAGGCCCGTCCGGAGTGTGCGATCCGGTCGCTGAGAGGTACAATTGGGGAAAGTCGTTCCACAACTAAACCGACCATTTGGCTGGCAAGACTGTAGGTCAGGCACCGCGGCCGAAGGGAACAAACTTAGCTTGGGAGAAATCGCCGTTACATCCCAAGCGGTTGCAATCGACGTGCCTGACGGGAGCGAGCGTCGAACTGTCAGGCACGTCCTGGGCCTGCATTTAGGGATGTTGCCACGGGTGGCGTGATTGCATCACGGTTGGCTTCGACGGCGGTGCCTGACCTACGAGACAGCTAGCAACCTTTCGCACGAGCCTCCATGCCACGCGTCCTCCTAGCCATGTCCGGCGGTGTTGATAGCAGCGTTGCTGCGCACTTGCTGCTTAAGGCCGGGCACGATGTCGTTGGCCTGTTCATGCGGCATGGCCAAACCACGGACGAAGTCTGCGCGACTGCCGACGTCGAACGCGGCAGTTACCGTGCGCTGTTGCCGGTCGTGCAGCCGCGGCCGGGTCATAAGCAAGGCTGTTGCAGTTCGTCCGATGCCACCGATGCGCGGCGCGTGGCCGATCGGCTGGGCATCCCGTTTTATGCGATCAACTTCGAGGAAGAATTCGGCCGCATCATGGATTACTTCGTGGCCGAGTACGCCTCGGGCCGCACGCCGAATCCCTGCGTGGTCTGCAATAACTGGCTCAAGTTCGGCAAGCTGGCCGATTACGCCGACACGATCGGCGCCGAGTACATCGCCACCGGGCACTACGCGCGCCTGACGCGCGAACCGGGCGAATCGGTCGCCGCACTGCGGCGCGGCATCGACGGCGGCAAGGATCAGTCGTACGTCTTGTTCGGCATCCAACGAGCATTGCTGCCGCGGGTGTTGTTTCCGGTCGGCGACTACGACAAGCCGACGAACCGTCGCCTCGCCGGCACGCTGGGGTTGAACTTCGCCGAAAAGCAGGACAGCCAGGAAATCTGCTTCATCAACAATGGCGACTACGCGGAGTTCGTCCGCAAACGCCACGGCGATCTCGATCTTTCCGGCGAGCTCGTCACGACGGATGGCACGGTCGTCGGCCGTCACACAGGCATCGAGCAATTCACCATCGGCCAGCGCAAGGGATTCGGCGTGGCCTTCGGTGAACGACGGTTCGTCGTGCGCATCGAAGCCGAAACACGGCGCGTGGTGATTGGCGAGCGTGAGGACCTGGCGCGATCGGAGGTCACCGCCAACCGCACGAACTGGCTGATCGAGCCGCCGTCGGGCACACTGGAATGTAGCGTGAAGATTCGTTATCTCAGCACGCCCGTGCGCGCGACCGTCGAGGTGCTGCCGGGTGATCGGTTACACGCTGCCTTGCATGAACCGAAAGACGCCATCGCCCCGGGACAAGCGCTCGTCTGTTACGACGGCGACCGCGTTCTCGGCGGGGGCTGGATCGAGTGAGCGGCGCAGCCACATCGTCCGCCGCCGAACAGGCGAAAGAGCGGCGCTACGCGGTCATCGCAGGCATTGCCGTCGTGACGATCGCGCTGCATCTGATCTTGCGGTTCGGAACCGGCGCGAGCTTGTTTAGGACGAACCTGCCGTTGTTCGTGGCGCTCGCCGCCGGCGGCATTCCGCTCGTCTGGGAACTGGCCGTGAAGGCCTGGAAGCGCGAGTTTGGTTCCGATTTGCTGGCCGGAATCTCCATCGTCACCTCCGTGTTGCTGGAAGAATACCTTGCCGGGGCGATTGTCGTCCTAATGCTCTCCGGCGGCGAGGCGCTCGAACAATACGCCGTACGGAGCGCGTCGAGCGTGCTCCGGGCGCTGGCCAAACGCATGCCGTCCGTGGCGCATCGCCGCCGCGACGGGCTCACCGAGGATATCGCCGTCGATCAGATTGCGCCCGGCGATTTGATGGTCGTGATGCCGCACGAAATCTGCCCCGTCGACGGCGAAGTGGTCGAAGGGCACGGCTCGATGGACGAGTCGTTTCTCACCGGCGAACCGTATCGCGTCTCGAAGACGCCGGGGGTCGAAGTGATCTCCGGCGCCGTGAATGGTCCGGCGAGTCTCACCATCCGCGCCACGAAGCGGCCGATTGATTCGCGCTATGCACAGATCATGAAGGTCATGCAGCAATCCGAGCAATACAGGCCGCGGATTCGCCGACTCGGCGATCAACTCGGCGCGTTCTATACGCCGCTCGCGCTCGTGATCGCGGTCGCGGCCTGGGCGACCAGCGGCGAAGCCACGCGGTTCCTCGCCGTGCTCGTTACGGCCACGCCCTGCCCGTTGTTGATTGCCATTCCAGTGGCCATCATCGGTTCGATTTCACTTTCCGCCCGTCGCGGGATCATCATCAAGAACCCCATCGTGCTGGAACAGATCGATCGCTGTACGGTGGCCATCTTCGACAAGACCGGCACGTTGACCTACGGCGAGCCGCGACTCAACGAACAACTGGTAGCGCCGCAATTCGACGCCCGGGAAACGCTGCGCCTTGCGGCCAGCGTGGAGCGCTATTCGAAACATCCGTTGGCGTCCGCGATTCTCCGGGCGGCCCGCGACGCGCACTTGAAACGCAGCGAAGCCGGCGAGATTCACGAACCGCCCGGCCAAGGTCTCGTCGGTCGCGTCGACGGGCGCACGGTGATGATCACGCATCGCAAGCGACTCACGCGCGAGCGGCCGGAATTGGCGGAACAATTACCGCCGCCGGCGAGCGGCATGGAATGCGTGGTGCTGATCGACGATCGCTATGCGGCCACATATCGCTTCCGCGACCAACCGCGCGCGGATGGGCGTTCTTTCATCGATCACTTGGGCCCGCGACACCAGTTGAATCGCGTGCTGCTGGTCTCCGGCGATCGACGGAGCGAAGTGGAATATCTGGCCGGCCGCGTGGGCATTCACGAGGTTCACGCCGAGCAAAGTCCCGAGGACAAAGTGCGGATTGTTCGCGAGGAGACGGCAAAGGCCAAGACGATTTTTCTCGGCGACGGCATCAACGACGCGCCCGCGCTGCAGGCCGCCACGGTGGGGATCGCCTTCGGCCAGCAAAGCGATGTCACCGCCGAGGCCGCCGGCGCGGTGATTATGGATAGCTCGCTGGCCAAGGTGGACGAACTGCTGCACATCAGCCGGCGCATGCGGTCGATTGCTTTGCAAAGCGCGGTAGGCGGCATGGCGCTCTCGATTATCGGCATGCTCTTCGCCGCGGCCGGTTACCTGCCACCTGTGGCTGGCGCGCTATTGCAGGAAGCCATCGACGTGCTGGCAGTCCTCAACGCTCTGCGCGCTGCCTGGCGCCCGAGAACATTGACCGATTTTCAAGACAGCGCGGACAACGCGTAGGTCCGTTCCGTAGGTCAGGCACCCTTGTCGAAGGCAAAAAGGCGGCGCGCGAATCAAACGCCGCTACATCCCGCGTCGATGCCGGCAAATTGCCTGACGGGACGCGACGTCGGGCTGTCAGGCAATTAGCCGGCGCGGGTTTGGGATGTGGCGGCGTGTTGATCTATGCGGCGCGGGTTGCCTTCGACCAGGGTGCCTGACCTACTACGATCGGAACGCCAGCGCATCTAGTTTAACGCGCCGGGATCATCTCGCCTTGCATCACTTCTTGCGGCGTTTGACGGCGGCGGACCAGGTGCGGGCGGCCGTTTTCGATCAGCACTTCGGCCGCGAGCGGTTTGCTGTTGTAGTTGCTGCCCATCACGGCGCCGTACGCGCCGGCGCATTCGATCACAAGGTAGTCGCCGATCTGCGCCATGGGCAGCGATCGCTTGCAGACGAAACCGCCGTCTTGTTGCGTGAAGATATCGCCGGATTCGCACAGCGGGCCGCCGACGACGACGTCCTGCTCGGCGCGGGATTCCATCTTACCGGACGCGGGCGCGATCGAAATCGGATGATACGCGCCGTAGAGAATGGGTCGCGCGAGATTGTTGAAGCCGGCGTCGACCACGTAGAACGTGTTGCTGCCCATTTGCTTGACGGCGCGGACCTCGGCCAGCAAGTAGCCGCTCTCCGCGACGAGATAGCGGCCCGGCTCAAGTTCCAAATGCACGGCGTGGCCGAACGTATCGGCCAGACGATTCCGTGTGTCGTCCCAGAGCCGATGGTACGCGGTGAGATCGGCGTGCGTATCCCCAGGGCGATACGGCGTCGGCAATCCGCCGCCGGCGCTGATCGTGGTCAGCGTGCGGCCGATTTCGCGCGCCAATCTTTCTGAGGCGCCGCAGACTTGCGCGAGGTGCTCGATGTCCGTGCCCGAGCCGATGTGTAGATGCAAGCCGGTCACGCCGAGGCCATGCCGATCGGCGCGGCGCAGGGCGTCGTGCAGGTCTTCGTGCCAGATGCCGTGCTTCGAGTGTTCGCCGCCGGTATTCGTCTTTTGGCTGTGGCCGTGCCCGAAGCCAGGATTAATTCTCAGCGTGATGTTGCCGCCGGGAGCGCGTTCGCCGTACTGATCGATCATATCCGGCGAGCCGCAATTGACGTGCAGGCCGTATCGCAGCACCGCCTCGAGCGATTCGCGATCGAAGATATCGGCCGTGTAAACGATCGGGGGCGGATCGCCTTCGGTCGCGTAACCGGCGGCGATTGCGCGCTCGATTTCGCCCGCGCTCACGGCGTCGACCAGCACGCCGTGGCGCCGCATGAGGTCGAGAATGGCGATGTTCGAGCACGCCTTTTGCGCGAAGCGCACCGTCTCGAACATGCTCAGGTCTTGAATCCGCTCAACGATTTTGCCGGCGTCGTAGATGTAGGCCGGCGTGCCGAACTCGCGGGCTAACTCGATCACCGGCACCCCGGCGATTTCAGTACGGAGCGTGGAAAACTCGGTCGCCGAAGCCATGGGCTCGTTTCGCTCGTTCGGAGTAAGGCGTCAGCGACGCCGTGGAAAATGCCATCAACGGGTCGA
>JALHLM010000209.1 GCA_022844585.1 Pirellulales bacterium
CGCTCTTCCGATCTGATCACGGATGACGATACCTGCCCTATTGGGAACAACATCTCGGGGGTCCGGATCGGAAGTCGCCATATTGAACCCACTATCCCCGAATTGGATGAACGTATCTCCGAAGAGTTCAACCGCGGTCGCTGCGTCGGAATCCTGCGGGAGCGACAGTGGGTCCAATCCAAGATGCACCAGCAAAGCCATGGCCTCCGAGGACGTGGCGAGCCGAAATTCGTCGAATTCTCCCCCCGATGAGAGATTCGCCTCCACGCTCGTAATCTCCCGGTTGTTCGACAGCGTCGCGTCTAGCCACTCTAGGCCGGACTCGGTGTCATACGTCAAATTGAACCCGTCCTGCGGGGCGGTGCCGTTGCCGATGATGGACGCATCATGCCTGCGGATCATCTCGGCGCTGGCGTCGCGTGAAGACGCATTGATGGCTAGCGCGGCGACAAAGGCCGCAAGGCGGACGGAACAGTGGATGGCCACGTGTTGTTTCCTTCCAAATTCAGCGAGTCAGGCGACGAAGCTAACACACTGCAATTTTCAAAGCAAGGAAAATCGACCGCACCATCTGCGCCCGGATACGTTCAAACGCCCCGGGACGTGATTTGATACGTCCGACGCTGGCGGCGATTGTGGGGCTAATGCGGCGTTCAACCTCCTGAAAATGAGGTTGTGGCGGCGGGATTGCCTGTTTTGCCGGTTCCAGATCTGGAACAGGCGTCAGCAGCGTTTTCTACCGCCGTACCATTCGACGCCGGGCAATGATCGCCGCCGCGCCGAGGGCCAGCAAGGCGAGCGATGACGGTTCGGGAACTGACACTTCTGCAGTGAATCCGACGTTCTGGAAATCCACTTCGCGATTGCTGCCGGTCAAGAATGCGTTGATTCTTGCGACATTAACCGGTGCCGCCAAAACGGTGTCTTGCGAGGTGATTCCAGGACTTGTGCCCAATTCAGGCTGCACCGAAATCGAACCTACCTGCTGGCCATTGAGGTTGAAAAAAGTGAAATCAATATTGTCGACGTCGAAATCTTCCGAAGTGTAATTCCAGAAATGCAGCGTGCTGATGTCGTACGCAACACCGAGATCAAATACGAGCTCCAGCCCTCCGCCAGCGTCGGTTGCCGTGAACCAATTATGCGTGGTCTGATTGTGAAGTTCTTCTGCATCCGCGGACGGAGCATCGATGACTTTCACAATCGTCTGCCCATTGTCGAATGTGTTGTTGAAAGTGCCTGGCGATGTACCTGGCCCGACCGCAACGGAGATATTGTCTTTGTTGAGGTAAACTGTCTCCCCCAGTCCCAAACTTGGCGCGGCGAAAACACAAGTCATCAATAGGGCAAATTGTCGCATCGCCATTGTTTCCGTCTGTGTCCGCTCGAATTGGGAAAGCGTGTTGCTGACGACCAAACCATACCGACGGGGCTGCGGCGGATCAAGCAAAAACCCGCAGAATCTTTTGTATTGGCCAATATTCCATTGCAATCCCCGCCCCGGCCATTAGACTGACGGACGTTTCAACAAGTCGGCCGACGCAGGTGTTACAAGCACCCACGCCGGCCTAACCACATCGCAGGGTTGAGCTGCAATGGGCTGGCGGAATCATACCGCACGGTTTGTGCATCGTCATGGGCATGTTTTGCCCGACGATTCCGCCACATCTAACCGGGCTTGTGGCCCCCTTGGACTATTGCTGGCTCGCCCTGCGCCTGGAGATCACTCTCATGGCGCAAACGGACTTCCCACTCCGCATCCTTCGAAATGCCGCGCCAAACACGGCCGTTGAGCAACTCAGTGAGTGGACTCGGCGAGGATTTGGCAGCAGTGCATGATGATTTGCACGCGCGCTTGAGCTCACGACGCCGGGGCGGGGAAAGACAAAGCCCCGGCCAAGACAACAGCGAAGAAGCCTAGCCGGGGCAGAGAGGCGGAACACGGGCTTCCGCTATCAACCAGACACGGTCGCAAGTTTCAACAAAATGGCCCGTCGCAGGTGTTCCCGCCAAGGAACGATACGAACGGGCCAAGGGACGCGTGGGCTGCCCCGCTACAAGCCTAACTGGAAATCAAGCCGCCGAAAGCGCGGCGAGATTAAAAGGCGCTAATGAAAAAGGGCCGCCGGACGATCTGCCCCCAGAGTCCGACGGCCCCTCGTGGAACGACAAGCGTTCAATAGGTATATCGACTAGGGGGAATCCCTTAGTGAACAACCGGGACACGCCCGTTGCAACCAATAAAAAAGGCCCTGGCCACTCCGCAACTCCGTTCGTGCGGAACAACCAGGACCTGGGGCAGACACGCCAACAACGTCCTTGAGCAAATATCGGCCGGCCGAAATGTGCAGCTGACAGAAAGCTTCGTTTCCGTGCAGCTATAGGTGGGGGACGTCCAAGCACAGCCGCTAGATTCGCGACGAAAGTAACAACCGTTTCAATTTCAACAGGTGAGGAGAACGATGGCAAGACAACGCAAGTTGCCGCCGGGGATGCAACTCCGGGGCACGGTCTACTATTCATGCTTCCGCGCCGGCGGACGGCAGGTGCGCAAGCGGCTGTCAACGGACTTTGACGCCGCGTGCATGATCCTGAACGATCTGCGGGCGAAGGCGGACAAAGCCGACTTCGGCATTCTCGATAACAACGTCTCGTTGGCGGAACTGCGGACGAAGTTTGATCGGCATTGCCGCTTGACGTTGCGACCGAAGACCCAGGAGCGTTACCAGCATGCGCTCAACCAGATTCTGCGCGACTTGCCCGTGACCAAGGTGTCGCAGTTAAGCGAAGCGGTCATCAACGCCTTCCGGGAGCAACGCCTGACGGAAGTGTCGCCACGATCGGTCAACATCGACGTGGTCGTATTGACCGCGATGCTGAATTGGGCGGCGTCCAAGAGGAATGGCTACATTGCCAGCAATCCAATTGCGGGAGTCAAACCGCTGACGACGGCCGGCAATGAACGGAAGCGCCGTCGGGCGTTGACCGTCGAGGAAATCCAAGCGATTTTCGACGCCAGCTCCGACCTTCTACAGCCCGTGTGGCGGATGCTCCTGACCACGGGTATGCGTCACTCGGAAGTGACGAGCCTCAAGTTCTCCGACGTGGATTTCGAGCGCGGCGTCGTGATGATTGGCGCTGAGAACGCCAAGACGAAGAAGGCGCGAGAAATCCCTCTCGACGAAGAAGTGTTGGCGACAATCCGCCGGCTGTATGAAGAAGCCCCGTTCCGCGTGCCGGGCAAAGGATTGACGCCGCAAACGCGAGTGTCCATTCCGAGGTACTTCAGCAAAGAGCACGTCTTTGTGACCAAGGAAGGCACACCGTGGCGCGGGACACTGTTGCGACGTTTTTACACGACCTGCAAGTACGCCGGCATCGTTGGTGCTGAAGCTGGCGGGAGCGTCGACATCCATTCCCTGCGCGTCACATTCGCCACATTGGCCCTGGAGAACGGCGCAGCGCCGAAGCAGATTCAAGACATCCTCGGTCACGCCACGTTGGCCATGACGATGAACGTCTACGGCAAGGCGACCGATCGCGGGAAGCGCGCCGCCATCAACGCTCTACCGTTCGCGAAAGCAGTGCATCCAACGCACTTGATTCCGATGCCGGATGAACACAACCTGCACGCAAGTAGTTCAGAGGCGGTTCGCGAAGGAATGCAAGTTGTTGCCGGTTAGCACGTTAGAAATAAAAAAAGGTCATGGTGAACCGGTCCGTCAGTTCACCATGACCTCTATCCTGAAACGGGATCCCCGGGGACCCCGCCCTCCCGGCTCGCTATCTACAGCATCTATCGGACAGTCGGAGCCCAAGAAATAAGTCCGATAGGTGATTTTCTCGGCACCACCGACGGGGGATGCACCACGGAGGCACGGAGACACGGAGGGCGTTTACCGTTTGGAACCGCGGAGACGCAGAGACGCGGAGGGGGAGAGTTGGGTGATAGGAAGGGTGGAATGTCTAATGTCGAAATCCGCATGTCGAATGACTGACGAATGCTTAAATGTCGAATGCGCTTTTTTTCACGTCAGCTCATTCGACATTCAAGCATTCGGATTTGATTCGACATTCCGATTTCGGATTTCGACACTCCTAACTCCCCTCCGTGTCTCCGTGGTGAATCCTCAGAACAGCTCCGCGATGGGCTTCCCGCCGTCGACGGCTTTGATTGGCCTGCCTAGCGGCGTCATATTCTCCGTGTTCGGGTCGATACCGAGGGCCTGGCAGTAGGTGCGGAAGAGGTCGGGGACGGTGACCGGGTGGTCGGTGACTTGTTCGCCAGCGGCGTCAGTGGCGCCGATGACCTGGCCACCACGGATGCCGGCGCCGGCGAGGGCGACGTTGAAGGCGCGGGGGAAATGGTCGCGGCCGGCGCGCGGGTTAATCCGCGGCGTGCGACCGAATTCGCCCATCCAGATCACGAGCGTGGATTCCAACAGCCCGCGCTCGCTGAGCTCGGTCAGTAACTGCGCGACGGGCTGGTCGATCGTGGCGCACTGCCGGCGGCATTCAGCAAAATTGTTCTGATGCGTGTCCCAGCCGTTGAGGCCGACTTCGACGAACGTCACGCCGGCCTCGATGAGGCGGCGGGCCAGCAGGCAGCTCGCGCCGAACTTGGTGCGGCCGTAGGCGTCGATCACCGACGGTTTTTCTTGTTCGATGTCGAAGGTCTTCATCTCGGGGCTAAGAATCATCCGCGCGGTCTTGTCATAAAGCTGCTGATGATCGGCGACGACCTGCGCCCCATCGGCGGCGCGGTAATCGGCTTCGAGGCGCTTCATGAGATCAAGCCGCTTTGCAAAGCGATCGGCGCCGTGAGACGGTTTGGTGTAGGCCGGCGCTTTTTCCGGGTTGGTGATTTCGAACGGGTCGTACTCGACGCCGAGGATGCCGCCCCCGCCCGCGGTGCGAAAGCGCCCGCCGATGCGACAGAACGCCGGCAGCGCCGTGTCTTTTTCAGCGAGCGCCTGCGTGGCCAACGCGCCGAACGTCGGATACTTCACCGTGGGGTTCGGGAGATAACCGGTGTGCAACAATTGTTGCGCGCGCGGGTGATTGCCTTCCTTTGACGTGACCGAACGAATCACCGCCAGCTCGTGCATGTGCTGAGCCAGCTTCGGCAAATTGTCGGCGATCTGAATGCCGGAAACATTCGTGGCGATGGCTTTGGTCTCGCCCCCGTTTTCGTGCTGCGGCTTGGGCGAGAACGTTTCGAACTGGCTGGGACCACCTTCCATCCAGAGCAGAATGCAAGCCTTGCCGCGGCGTTTGAGATCATCGGCGCGGAGCAGCATCCAGTCTTGCCAGCCGACGACGCCCGCGGCAAACGCGGCAGCCGTTACACCGCGGAGGAAATCGCGCCGGCGCATGCCGCCGCGCCGCTGGATGGAAACGTCGGTTTGGTGGGACCAGAGCATGGGAGCGGGGAGGAGGTTGGAGGAGTAAAGGAGTAAAGGAGTAAAGGAGTAAAGGAGTAAAGGAGGGCGAGCGGAGGTATCGAAGTTCAGGAGCTACTTTACTCCTTTGCTCCTCTTCTCCTTTACTACTCACCTTCGCAGCGTCATTTCGGTTGAGTTCACCAACGCCCAGAGGATGTCCTCATACGCTTCGGTGCGGTTGCCGGTTGAAGCGATGTGTTGTTCACTGGTCTTTAGCTCCTGCTCGGTCGGCGTTCGACCGAGGCAACGGAGGTAGAGCTGCGTGATTCGTTGCTGGTCGCTCAGGTCGGCGGCGAGTAGTTTGCCGAGCGCCGTTTGACTCGTGGCGCCATCGATCGACCGCTGGATCGCCTTGGCGTTCATCAGCATCAGCGCTTGGGGGATCGAGCCGGATTGTTCGTCGCGAGGGTCGCTCGGGTCGTAGCCGAATTCTTCCGCGAAGATCGCGCGTGGACCGCGAAGTGCCGCCGCGGGACCGCGGCGCGGCGTGAGATCGAAGTACAAATCGCGGCCGCCCAGCGCGGCGATCAGCGAATCGTAGAACTGGTCGCTGCGCAGTCGACTCGGCTGGCTCGTGGCGATCCGCGAAGCGCCGTCAACTCCTGGCGCGCGTTGATACATGGCCGTGGCCATGATCGTGCGATAGAGCCATTTCACCGAGTAGTCGTGCTTGACGAACTGCCCGGCGAGGAAATCGAGCGTGTTCGGCGCGCGGCATTCGCGGTCCGGACCGAGATCGTCGATCGGCTCGTAGAAGCCCCAGCCGACGAGCTCCGACCAGGTGCGATTCACGAACGCCTTGGCGAACCAGGGATTCTTTTCGGCGGTGGACCACTCCGCCAGCACGTTGCGCCGGAGGGCGTCCGTCTTGCCGGTATCGAGGCGTTGCGACGTGAGGAACAACGCTGGTTGAACGATCGTGCCCTGGGCCTTGGGGTCGGCCAGGTCGGGCATGAAGTGTTCGAGCGAGCGGTTCTTGCCGTTCGGCGTGGGCGGCGCGTAGACGGGGCCGCGGTCGCGGCCGATCACGATAAAGTCGAAGCGTTTGTCGGTGTCGCGGCGCTGCCGGGTTTCGACGCGGGCGAAGAACGCGGCTAGCTCGTGGAACTGTTGGCGCTTCCAGCGATCGGTCGGATGATCGTGGCACTGCGCGCATTGAATCTGCACTCCGAGGAAGATACGCGAGACCTCGGCGGCGACTTCTTCGGCGTTGCCGGCATGGGCCATGATGAGCGCCGTGGCGCCGTTCTCGCGCACGCTGCCGGTCGCTTCGATCATTTCCTTCGCCAGCACGTTCCAGCCGACGTCGGTATTAAAGCTGTCGGACAGGTAGCCTGCGAGCGTGCCGGAGACCAGCTCCGCGCGGGGTTCGGTACGTCGAGCCAGAATGACGTCGCGCCAATAATTGGCCCAGTTGTCGCCGTAGTCAGGAGTGGCGAGCAGCTTGTCCACGGCGATGGCATGTTTTTTCGGTGAGTCGTCGTGGGCAAAAGCCTGCACTTGTTTTGGCGGAGCGGGACGGCCGATCAGGTCGAGCGACGTGCGTCGTAATAGGACGTCGTCGCTGGCGCGCAGAAGTTTGTCCGGCGTGGCGTCGCTCAACTCGCCTGCCAGCAAGGTGTCGACGCGAGCGGCAGCCGCGGGGGCCGCGAGTCCCTCCGCGAACGCCGAAGCCGGGCCAAGGCAGCTGAGGGCGACGAAGATGGCGATCCAGTTCAGCTTCATGGCGTGCATCGCTGGGCTCGTATTGCTCGGGCAAAATGGCGTGTCGGGGCAAGTTGCCATTTTGCCACCTGGTTGAGTTTTGGCCACGTCTCGGCTCGTCCGCACAGGGCGTTTATTCGCTTCGTTGCGTGTCGCAAGTTGTTAATTCGCATGGGCTTGGCGATCACGTCGTATCGGCAAATCTACCGCGGCGCGGGGCTTGCTTTTGGGTTCCGCTGTTCGGTCACCCGCGGAGCAGCCAAGCATGACGTTTGACGCCCAATTTCGTGTGCTGGAAATCAACTCCGTCGCAGGGTTGCTCCCTTACCGGTTCGTTTGGCGCGGGCTGTTTGCCGACACGGCCGACGCCAGTTTCTTTCAGACCTACGAGTGGTTCGTCTGTTATTGGAAGCATTTCGGCGCCACGCAACGGATGCGGGTGCTCCTGGTCCTCCATGGTGATACGGCGGTCGGGATCGTTCCTTTCATTATTCGCACGGAATCCACGAAGGCGGGTCCCATTCGGGTGCTGACTTACCCCCTTCATGACTGGGGGAGCGTCTACGGACCAATCGGTCCGCAGCCGGCCGCCACCTTGCTGCTGGCGTTCCGGCATTTGTCGGAGACTCCGCGAGACTGGGACACTTTGGATTTGCGCTGGATCGACGAGGCTGGGTCGGATCACGGTCGGACTGGCAACGCGATGGCGTTGACCGGGTTGTCGCCCGTGATCGCGGATTGGAAGCACTCGGCGATCGTCGAGTTCGACGGCAGCTGGGAAACCTATTGGGCCGCACGGAAATCGCACTGGCGGACCAACTGCCGTCGGAACGAGCGACGGCTGGCGACCATGGGTGAGGTCCGCCTGGTGCGTTACCGGCCGGTGGGGAGCGCCTCCGGCGACGACGATCCGCGTTGGTATCTCTTCGAGCAATGTATCGAGCTCGCCCGGCGGAGCTGGCAGGGGGACGTGGCCGACGGCACGACGATGAGTCACGAAGCGATCGTGAATTTCCTCCGCGACAGCCACGAAGAGGCTGTGCGGTTGGGGATGGTCGACGTCTGCCTATTGGAAGTTGACGGGCGGGCCGTGGCATATGCCTACAATTATCAGTTCAACGGCCGGGTGTTCGGGCTGCGGATGGGCCATGACCGGGACGAAGCCTTTGAGGGCGCCGGCACGGTGTTAATGTGGAAGATGCTCCAGGATAGCGCCAACCGCGGCGATCACTACGTCGACTTGGGGCAGGAATATCTGGAGTGCAAGCGGAATTGGTTGACGAAAGTCGTCTCCAGCGGCCGGGCGACGCACTATCCGGCGCTGGCCTTGCGAGGGCAGGTGTTGCGGCTGAAGCGGTGGTGGGATCGGCGGCGGTCGGTGCAGGCATAGTCCGGCGCGGAGGTTCGCCACGGAGTTGCCATTAAGGGGCTTCACCACGCAGGATGAAAGCAGTTGCCATGCAGGTCGTACATTTGGTTTGTTGTGGACTGGACGTCCACGGGCGGACGATCGCGTGTAGCGTACTGATTGCGGCTTGGGCTCGCCGACCAAGACGTTGCGGACTCTTGATGCCACGATGCGAGACCTCCGGCAAGTAGCCGGCTCCCAGCAACAAAGTTTGAAACAACCGTCGCATCGGAGACGACCATGGCGGAGTTTGTGATTCGTTGTCGTCCAGACGGCCCGTTCGTGATTGACGGTAAGGTCACCGTAATCGATCACCTCGGCAATCCGTTTCCGATCAATTCGGAAAAGCCTTCGGTGGCGCTGTGCCGTTGCGGGCATTCGGCGAAGCGGCCCTTCTGTGATGGGTCGCACAAGGCTTGCGGCTTTACGGCGCAAGAGGTTGCGCCGCTGCCGGGCTAGCGTTATCCACGGTGGTGCGAACAGCTTTTCACCAGTGCTTTACTGTCGCGCGCATGGATCGCGTTGCCGGTAAGCGTTGTGTTGCCAACGTGTTGCGCGGCGATGTTTGTTGTTCGCGCGTCAGCGCCGGACATTGGGCCGCGGATGGTTTAGAATCCTCGTCCCTGACGGCCGAGGTCACAGACCTCGGCTACAGCAGATTGGTGACGTGATTCTCGAACGGGAGACGATGCCGGCATGTTGGATTCCACGGAGACGGGGCGCACGGAATTGCGGGACGATCTGGACGCTGACGTGGCGTCCACGCCGTTTCTGGGTCAGTGGAATCGGCTGATCAGCACCACGAACTGGGAGAAGGGGCGCATCATTTACGAGTGGCGTGAGTCGCTTTTTCTGAGCGGCGCCGCTCCGCAGGATTACGCCGACGACGCCTGGAGTCGCCGCGTGGGCAATGTCACCGGTCAGCACGTCGGGCGATTGCGTCGCGTGTTTGAACGCTACGGGCAAACGCGCGAGACCTACGCCGGACTGTTCTGGAGCCACTTCCAGGCCACGCTCGATTGGAACGACGCGGAGATGTGGCTCGAAGGGGCCGTGCAGAACGGTTGGTCGGTGGCGCAGATGCGCGACCAGCCTGGCAGGCGATG
>JALHLM010000210.1 GCA_022844585.1 Pirellulales bacterium
GCCGTGATCACAACCCGCGCGGCTTCACGATGTGGCTGGCCGGCGGCGGCGTAAAGGGGGGCATGACCTACGGCGCCACGGACGAATTCGGCTACGCGGCGGTCGAAAACCGCGTCTCGTTGCCGGACCTCCACGCCACGTGCCTGCACCTGCTGGGTCTCGATCACCTGCGTCTGACCTATCGCCATATGAGCCGTGATATGCGCTTGACGGACGTGAGCGGGACGGTGTTGCACGACTTGCTTTTGTAGGTCAGGCACCGCCGTCGAAGTCGAAAACGCGGCAAAGAGGGAAGCATTTTGGAGTCCGTCGTCGTTGCCAGAATTGTGCCTGACATGCTTGCTGCGCCTATCCATGTCAGGCACGTCCCGTGCGCCGAGTCAGGACTTCGACCACGCAGATTACTATGATGGCGTGATTGTCTTGGCTTGCGGTGCCTGACCTACGAGATTGATTCCTATTCCATGTCGAATGTTCTCATCACCGGCGGCGCTGGGTTTATTGGTAGTCATTTGGCCCAGGCGCTCGTCGCGCGGGGCGATCGCGTCACCGCCGTGGATGACGAATCGACCGGTCGCGCCGATAATCTTGCGACGCTCTTGGGCAATCCGAACTTCACTTACCTGCGCGGAACGCTGGCCGATCGCGAGTTGACGCGGCGATTGGTGGCCGATGCGGACGAGGTCTATCACCTGGCCGCCGCGGTGGGCGTGCAACTGATCGCCAGCAGCCCGATCCATACGATCGAGGCCAACGTCTATCTGACGGAGATCCTGCTCGCGGAGCTGCGCCGCCGACAGGAAGCCGGCGCGAAAGTGAAACTCTTCCTGGCCAGCACCAGCGAGGTCTACGGCAAGAATCCCAAGCCGCAGTGGAACGAGGAAGATGACCTGGTGTTTGGGCCCACGACGCGGGCGCGTTGGTCGTACGGCGTTTCGAAGGCGATCGATGAGTTCCTGGCGCTCGCCTATTACCGGCAACATGGCCTCCCGGTCGTCATCGCGAGGTTTTTTAACGTCGTCGGTCCGCGACAGACCGGGCAATACGGCATGGTGTTGCCACGACTGGTCGACGCCGCGCTGGCTGGCGGGCCGTTGATCGTTCACGACGACGGCCGGCAAACCCGTTGCTTCGCGCACGTGCGCGACGTCGTGCAAATGGTCCTCGCCCTGATGCGAGAACCGCGAGCCGTTGGCGAGGTGTTTAACCTGGGCAGCGACCAACCAATCAGCATTCTCGACCTCGCGGAACGCGTCCGTGCGATTGCCAACCCCGCGGCCAGCATTGCGTTTCAAAGTTACGCCGACGCGTTTCCGCCCGATTTCGAAGACGTCCGCGCGCGTGTGCCTTGTCTCGACAAGCTGCGCGGCGTGATCGGCCCACTGCCGGCGACGCCGCTCGACGACATCATTCGCGAAGTCGTGGCGTCGAAACGCTAAAGTGCGATCCAACGAAACGAGCCGCGAGGAATCCTCGCGGCTCGCCAAATTGCAGTTCAGCTTGAATTACTTGATCGACTTCAGGATTGCGTCCACCTGGTCCGGGGAATACTTTTCGCCGTCCAGCTGCAACTTGATGAACGTGTGGCCCTTCTTGCCGCTGAACATGCCCTCGGCTTGAGTGAATTTCTTTCCTCCTCCGTCCGTCCCTTCGATCACGCTAATGGTCGCGGGCGTTCCGTTGACGGTGATTTCCACGTTGCGCTGCGTGGTATTGCTGAGCGATTTGAAAGGGCCGGACTGGGCGACCTGAGCCTGCTGCGTCAGATTCGATTCCAGTTGCGATCGCGTGTTATCCACGTTGCCCTGCGTCTGCTGCTGCAGCGCATTCCCTTCGGCCGCCATCCAGATCAGGTTGTCGCTGGCGGGGCCGCCGTGATATACGAGCAATGCGACCTGTTGACCGAACATCCCCAGGTCGAACCTGAACTGCGGCGCAATTTCGGCTGGAATTTCGATGTCGGCGATTTCGGTCTGCGCCTTGGTCACTTCCGCTGGATCGTGACTCATCATTCCGGCGACTTGCGAACTGAAATACACCGACACGGCGACGAACCCGCCGCAGCAAAGCACCACGCAGAGTCCCAACGTCACGCCCAAAATGAGCCAAACCTTCGAGCCGCTTTTCTTGGCCGGGGGCGGTTCGGCGCCTGAGTTCCAAGCCGGTGAATCCATCGACATCGCGGCAAGTCCTTATCTCGGGGAACGGAATGCGAAATTCAAGGAGGCCGGTCCTGCCCCCATGTAATACCTCGAAATCATAGCGTTTGATTCCGGCCACGCCATCTACCGCCCGGTGGCTTTTCGCCGGCATCCGGTCACGCGCCGGCACTTGGTGGACGGCCCGGCGCGTGCGACAATACACGGCCACCTGGTCGGGCGCCTGCTGAGGATTCGTACCGCCCCGGCATTTATTGCAGGAAACCCTTGAAGCACTTGCTCGATCAACTCGGAACCGGCCTGCCGGCGTTCCTCCGCGAAGCGGGGCTGCCGGCGTACCGCGCGCGGCAGGTGCGGCACTGGCTGTTCGCAGGGCGCGCCTCCGAATTTGCCGCGATGACCGACCTGCCGGCGGCATTGCGGGAATCTCTGGCGGCCGAGTTTTCGCTCTGGACGACCGAAATCGCCGCCCATCGCCAGGCCAACGATGAAACCGAAAAGCTGCTGCTGCAACTGGCCGACGGTAACCGCATCGAGTGCGTGCTGATCCGCGAAGGGGAGCGCCGCACCTGTTGCGTCAGCACGCAGGTCGGCTGCGCCATGGGCTGCGTCTTCTGTGCGAGCGGCCTGGAGGGCGTGGTCCGCAATCTCTCGACCGGCGAAATCCTCGAACAGCTGTTGCGATTGCAGCAGTTGTTGCCGCCGGACGAGCGGCTGAGCCACATCGTCGTGATGGGTATGGGCGAGCCGTTGGCGAACCTTGACCGCCTGCTGCCGGCGCTCGAATGGGCGACCAGTCCGGAAGGGCTCGGCATCAGCGGACGCCGCGTGACGATCTCCACGGTCGGCCTGCCGGCGGCGCTCCAACGGTTGGCCTCCGAAAAACATCCCTATCACCTCGCCGTCTCGCTCCACGCGCCGAACGACGCGCTCCGCAATCAACTTGTGCCGGTCAACAAGAGCGCCGGGCTAGCCGACGTCGTAGCGGCCGCGGACGAGTACTTCGCTGCCAACGGCCGCCGGCTGACGTTCGAGTACGTCCTGCTCGGCAATCTGAATGATCAACCTGAGCACGCCAAGCAACTTGCCGCGCTATTGCGGCAGCGGACCGCCATGGTGAATCTCATTCCGTATAACCCGGTCGCCGGCTTGCCGTACCAGACGCCGAGCGGCCGGGCCGTCGACCGCTTCGTCGAGATCCTGCAAAACGCCGGCGTCGAGGTTCAAGTCCGCGTCCGCAAAGGGGATCAAATCGACGCCGCCTGCGGCCAACTCCGCCGCTCCCTGGCCACCACCGAACCGGTGACGCTACCATAGGGGCCGCGTTCGTTGTTGCCCGCGAAACACGCCAAACACGCGAAAAGCAAAGACAGGTCCACGGAATACGCGGAAGTATGCGGAAGAGAATACGGGGAAAGGACGTTACTCGCGAATAGGATGACGTAACTCTCCTTCCGTGTCTTTCTGTGTATTCCGTGGACAAATCCTCTCTCCGTTTTTCGTGTGTTTCGCGTGTTTCGCGGGCAAATCCGAAGTTGCGTCCCCAATCTTGGAGTGATTCACCATGCGCCTGCCGCTGATGTTTGTTTTGCTTGTGGCTGTCGCCGCGCCGCTTTTCGCGGCTGAGCCTGGCAAGGTTTCCTTCAAGAAGACGCAGCTCGACGCCAAGTTTCGCAGCGAGGGCGTCGCCGTGGCGGATTTCAATCGGGATGGAAAGCTCGACGTCGCCACCGGCAGCGTGTATTACACTGCGCCCGACTGGCAGATGCACAACGTGCTGGAGCAGCCCCAGGAGTTCGATCCCAAGGGTTACAGCCCCAGTTTCTGCAACTTCTCCGAAGACCTAAACCACGACGGCTGGGCCGATTTGATCGTGGTCGACTTTCCCGGGCAGCAAACCTGGTGGTTCGAGAACCCGAAAGAAGCCGGCGGCCCCTGGACGAAGCGCGAGTGCGTGCCGGTGACGAACAACGAAAGTCCGACGTACCTCGACGTCTTCGGCGACGGCCAGCGGCGGCTCGTGTTCGCGGCTGGCGATCAGATGGCGCTGGCTCGCCCGCAGGACGATCCGGCCGCGGCCTGGATCATCCAAACGATCTCAGAGCCAAAGGCGCCCGGCACGGAGCGTTACTCACACGGACTGGGCGTCGGGGATGTCAACAAAGACGGCCGGCAAGACGTGGTCGTCGCCCAAGGCTGGTGGGAAAATCCCGCTGAGAGCGATAAGCCTGCCAATTGGACGTTTCATCCGGCGCCGTTCGCAGAGAGCGTCTCCAACATGCACGTCTACGATTTCGACGGCGACGGGGACAACGACGTGCTCAGTTCCAGTGCGCACGCCTTTGGCATCTGGTGGAGCGAGCAAACGCCGGACGGCTGGAAGCAGCACGAAATCGACCGCAGCTTTTCGCAGACGCATTCGATGTGCCTGGCCGACATGAACGGCGACGGCTTGGCCGATTTCGTCACCGGTAAGCGCTGGTGGGCCCACGCCCAAGGCGACCCCGGCGTCGACGAACCGGCGGTATTGTTCTGGTTTGAGTTGACCCGAAAAGACGGCCGCCCAGTGTGGATCCCGCACCAGATCGACCACGACAGCGGCGTCGGCACGCAATTCGACGTCGTCGACATGAACGACGACGGCCTGCTCGACGTGGTCACGTCCAGCAAGAAGGGGACGTTCGTGCATACGCAGTCGCGGGAATAACACCGGCGGCCGCAAGCGCCGTCACTCGCGACGCGTGAAATAAAATATTTGCAGCTTGCCTGGCAATTTGCTAGATTCCGGGCCGGAACAACGCACGTGCCTCTCTTCGTCGTGCGCATAACTTGGACGCGTCGATGACTCCGCTCTCACAAAGGAGGAGGGGATGTTGCGTCGTATTTGTCTGCCGCTGTTGGCATGGGGCACGTTACTAAATCTCGTTCCATTGGCGCGCGCCGCCGATCCTGTGCTCGACAAGCGCCAACAGCAAGGGCTATTGGACGAAGTCATTCCGGCCTACCAGCGCGGCGACACGCTGGAGGTATTGATCCGACTTTCACCCATCGTCGGGCGACTCGACGATGCACGATTGGAGCTCGCTGATGAGTTGCTGCGCAGTCATCAGGTCCCGGTGAGCAGTAAACTGCTGGCCGAGTCGCGCCGCACATTGGTGGAACAGGGATTGGGCGGCACGCTGCCGCGCCCGAAGTTTCGCGAACTCGCCGTGGTGGCGCCGCACCTGGCGGGTGAGATCAAGTCGGTTCTGGAGGACGTCGCCGCGCATCCGCTGATGGGGCGTGACCTGCCCCGGCGCAAGTCGCTCGAAGAATATCAACAGTTGTTCTGGCAGATCCATGTCATGGACAACCAGTTGACGAACGTCCGCCGCCTGGCGGTCTACACCGGCGAGCTCGTGCGGCAGGGAATAAATGTCCGGCAACATGTCGCCAGGTTGGAACCGCATCAGCGCGAAGCGATCCTCGCCGACTACGGCGGTTTGGTCGCCCATATCGATGCCATCCATACCGATCTTATTGAGCGCAGCCTGGAGATGCGTATCGATCGGCTGCGCGCGGCGGCGAGCCAGTTCGGCGACTTTGAATTGAGCGAAGCCCATTTTCTCGCCGCCTATTCGGTCGCCATCGACGGCCGCATCTTGAACGACTATTTCCGCAGTGGAGCGAAGCCCACGCGGGCAGCCTTGGCGGAGCCGGAAATCCTGGAAGAAATCGAGTGGCTTGAATCGCTCGGACGAGAACGCGGCGGAGACCTCATTGCCAAGAGCGAATGGCTGTATCACGGACTGCACTGGTGGCTCCGTGGACGTTACGGTCGTGGCACCGACGGGTTTGGGATGTTCAAGGGCGAAGTCGCCCTTAATTCGCCCGAAGATCTCTTCCGGCTGGAGATGCCGCGCGATCCCACGGAAGTGGCCAGGTTGCCAAAAGAAGTAGACAAGTCTTATCCAGTGGATCGGCGTCACTATTACACCTGGGCCTGGGAAGATCGCCCGGTGCCGTTCCGCAAGACGCTGGCGGAGTTTACGTGATGTCACAATCAGGAGCTGGGCACGGTCGGTGTCTACAGCAGCTCCTGGCATACTTACAACGTGCGAAGCGCCCTGCGAGTCGTCGGGTTCTATGAGTACACGAACGCCCTGCAGAATTTCGAAAAACTTGTTCGGTCCGCGACGCCCGAAGAGATCGAGGTGATCGATCAGATTATCGCCAAGCGCGAAGAACTGGCGATTGCCACGAACCTTTCGGCCCAGATTCCACATCCGCCGCACCTCTTCGACGAGGCTCCTCTCGATGCGAATGATCGGTTTGTGCGGCGTGGTCTGGCGTGGATGATGGCGCTCGCGCGCGTCGAGGTCGCGGCGACGACGGCCGGCTTCACACCGCAAAAACGGCCGTTCGAATTCGTCGGTGCGACCGATTTCGAACTTCCCGCATACCGTGAGTTGGTTCTCGATGGTTTGCGATCGCACTACTGGGCGCTCGAAAACGACCCCGACCTGAAGTCTGTGCGCAAAGGTCGAGTGGGAATCCATCAATTGATCGTCTACGGCCGACGGCTATTTCTGGCGCGCGAAATGGCTGAGGCTGTACGGCTGCTCGCCGTGGATCCGACTCCCGAACAGAAGAAGGAATTAAAGGAGTGGGACGAAACGCTCGCTTGGACTCAATCGAATATTATCTTCGAGATCACCGACTGGCTGCGCAGCGCGCCAGCCACGAAGGTCGTGCATGTGCAATGTCCCAGCCTTGAAGAAGCGGTCCGAATGGGACTGGTGGCGCCGCGTCCGCAGGCAGGTAGCTTGTCGACGCCGCCCAGCGTTTCGACGCCGTCGCCAACTTCACGAATTAACGGCGCCGCGGCGCCGACGGAAGGACCACGAGCTGGCCGTTGACCGAATGCGGAAGTTGGTTCGATAAGTTCCGAATGCCCGTCGGTGAATCTTGAGTGTGTCGGACGGTTTGGTATCACGGTAGACTCTTCTTCCGCCGAGAGCCGACGCGTGGACGCACCTCAGGATCAACGGGGGATATGGCAAGCGCTGGTCGCCGATGGGCGACCGGCGCTGACGTTCGTGGGTTGTTGTCTGATCCTTTCGGGCGGCTTCGCGCTGTTTGTCGCCTCGATGGGGCAGTTCTTGCCGCATGACGTGGCGTTTCTCGGCATGACCGAGAAGGATCTCTGCGCGATCAACGAATGCCGGATCGTCCATTTCATGGAGCACGATCGTGTGTCATTCGGCGGCGTCTTGATCGCGATCGGCTTGCTTTACATGTGGCTGACGGAATTCCCGCTCCGCGCCGGGCACGCTTGGGCTTGGTGGACTCTGTTGGCGAGCGGCGTCGTGGGATTCGCAAGCTTTCTTTGTTACTTGGGGTACGGATACCTCGACACCTGGCACGGCATTGCGACGCTGGCCTTGCTGCCCTGGTACTTGCTCGGAATGTTCCAATCATGGCGACGACTGCCGAGCTTGGCCGTGAACTTCCGATCGCCCATCGCACGAGACCAATGGACGTCCGCCGCGGCGATTGGCCGCGGGAGTTTGTTGGCGATGTCCCTGGGAATCGTGGGCGCTGGGCTGACGATTCAGACCGTCGGCATGACGAGCGTGTTTGTGCCGCAGGACTTGGACTACATGGGGCTGACCGTCGCACGGCTGCAGGAAATCAATCCGCGGCTGGTTCCCCTAATCGCCCATGACCGCGCCGGATTTGGCGGCGGCCTCGCCTCGGGCGGCATCGTGCTGCTGTTGATGAACTGGTTCGCCCCACCAAGCCGAAGTCTCTGGCAAATTCAAGCGCTGGCGGCCGGCATCGGCTTCACCTGCGCGATCGGCGTCCATCCGGCCATTGGCTACACGGACTTTGTGCATCTCCTCCCGGCGTATACCGGAGCATTGCTGCTGATCGTTGGGCTCGCCTTGACGCGCAAGGCATGCTTCACGACGGAATAGCCGTCGTCGCCGCTAAGCGCAGGGAAGGCCCTAGAAGGCGTCGCACGATAGTTCGACTTCTGGTGGCCTTCCCTGGGCTTGGCTCGCGCGCACGCGAATTTTTGCGCTACGCCGACGCGAGCTTCGCGAGCGCCACTTCCAGCGCCTTGCGCAGTTGCGGGTCGCTGTCCTGCGCTGGCGGCGGGGCCATGGGCGAGCTCCTGCGGATCACGTCCCGTTCGCGGCGGCGGCGGACCATTTCTTTGAACTCATCTTCGGTGAGTTTGATTTCGTTGCCTTCATCGGGACGCACCCCCCAGTCGCTCGTGTTTTGATCGCGCGGGCCGCGGCGGTGGATGTTCTTGCCACTCGGTCGCCAAAAGCTGGCCGTGGTCAGCTTGAGCACGCTCCGCCCACCTTCCAGCGGCAGCACTTCCTGCACGCTTCCTTTGCCCCAACTTTGTTCACCGACGACGATCGCGGTGCCGTGATCTTGCAAACAGGCCGCGAAGATTTCGGCGGCGCTGGCGCTGTATTCATTGATCAAAATGATCACCGGGCGATTCGCGTCCCAGATCGTGCCTGAGGTCGCCGTGAAGCGTTCCACCTCGACGCCGCCGCGGCCGCGCGTGCTGACGATCACACCACTATCCAGAAACATGTCGCAGGTTTCGGTGGCGGAGTGCAACAACCCGCCCGCGTTGTCACGAAGATCGAGAATCACCGCGCGGGCGTTGTGCTCATTGAGCCACTCCAAGGCGGTCTGCAACTCGTCGATTGTTTTCTCGCCGAACGATCGAATGCGTACGTAGCCGATGCGATCCTCACGTTCGAGGAAGAAGCTCCATTGGTCGTCCGCCTCGTGACCGTCACCGACGACGCTTTCCACGGCGATTTCAGCGCGGACCAGCGTCAGCTCCAAGGGCGCGGGTTCCCCGGCGCGCTCGATTTTCAGCCGTACCATTTCGCCGATCGGGCCGCGCATGCGATCCGTGGCGTCTTCCATCGATAGCTGCGCCGTATCTTCCCCGTTGATTTCCAGGATCACGTCGCCTGGCATGATGCCGGCGTTGTAGGCGGGCGTGTTATAGAGCGGACTGGTAATCGTCAGCCGACCGGTTTGCTCGTCCTTAAGGACGGAAACGCCCACGCCGCCGAACGTTTGTTCCAGCTCCGATCGCAGGGCCTCGGCCTCGCGCGGTGGGATGTAGGCGGAATACTCGTCGCCCAGCGAGCTGACGATGCCGTTGAGCGCCGCCTCGAACATTCGCCGATCGTCGGTCGGTTCGAGGTATTTCCGATCGATCTGGTCCATAACCTCGGCATAGGTGCCGAACATCTTGGCGTAACGACCACCTTGCAGGCGGGCCTCGTTAAAGCAGATCAGCGAAGCGCCGGTAACCAAGAACAGGGCGAAGAGATTGCGCGGCGTCATGTGAGGTCACCAAAATCCGTTCAATGGCAATGCTCGATATGATAGCGAGTTTTTACTAACCCGAAGCGCCAGCGAGGGGGAGGCGACGCTGGTTTTCAGCGCGATGCTGCGCT
>JALHLM010000211.1 GCA_022844585.1 Pirellulales bacterium
GCGGGCGCCGGCGCACCTGGTGGCGCAGGCGCTGCTGGCCGCGGCGCGCGTGCCGCTGGCGGCGCCGAGCGCCAATCGCTCCACGGAAGTCTCCCCCACGCGGGCGGAACACGTGCAGCGATCTTTGGACGGCCGCATCGAGCTCATCCTGGACGGCGGGGCGGCCTGGGGCGGGATCGAGTCGACTGTGTTGTCGCTGGTCGAATCGCCGCCTCGCGTTCTGCGGCCTGGTCTCATTGCGATCGAGGATCTGGAAACGATCGTCGGGCCGATCGCGCGCCCAGTTTCCACGATTTCAGAGGGCGAAGCGCTGCCGTCCCCCGGCATGATGGCGCGCCATTACGCGCCGCGGGCCGTGCTGGAGATCGCGCCGGACGACGGATACGCGCGAGCGCTCGAACTAGTGCGCTCGCGGCATCGCGTCGGTTGGCTGCGTCTTGCGCCCCCGAGCGGGGCGCACCAGCCGTTCGCGATCGATCGGCTCCGCGCCCACATCCTGCCGCGAGACCCGGCCGGCTACGGCGCGATGCTCTACGACACCTTGCATCAACTGGACGTCTGGGGCGCCGACCGGATCGTCGTCGAAGCCCCGCCCGCAGACGAAACGTGGCTGGCGATTCGCGATCGTCTGAGCCGCGCGGCCGCCAGTTAAACGCGGGCGTCAGTGAGCCGAACGCTGGGCGATTTTCGCTCTCACTTCCGGCAGCGGATAGTCGATGATCGCCTGCCCCTCGCGGCCAATCTCGTAGAGCCGGCGGTAACCGCGCGTCACGAGCGTTTCTTGCTCTTGAACGAACGCGGGATCGAGCGTCCGCTTGTCGAAGGGACCGTCCACCGTGACTGGCGCGAAGCGTTCGTCGCAAATGTACTGCGCCGTCGCCGGATTGCAGCGCAGGTGCCGCTCCTTGGTGGTGTGCAGCACCTCGGGGTCGAGCAGGCCGATCACGTATCGCAGGTACAGATCGCTGTCCGTGATATCGGCCACATCCCGGCCGCACACCTCGCACAGGTAACCTTCGTCGCACTTGGCCATCGGAACCAACCCAGCCGCGGAACCGGCCGCCGGCGGCATCGCATCACCGATCGCCTGCCGTGACGTTGAAGATATCGGCGGGGTCGCTCGCCTTGCGAATCGCGATCATCAGATCGTCGCGAGTGCCCTCAACCGACTGGTCCGCGAAGGCCACGCGAATGCCGTCGTTGCGCGGTTCGACGGAGAGCGTACTCAGATCATGCCGGTCGCCGAACTTCTGTCGCATGGCGGCCAGCACCGCGCGCGCGGCGTAATCGATGTCTTTGTCTTTCATGGTGTTCAGCATTTCGTTGTTTTGCCGCGGTGGAGCTGGAGGTTTCTCAGCGCCGATTTTGCTTGGCGAAACGTGATCAGTTCCCGGGCGTCCTCGTCCCACAGCTTGAGCCGGGAACAGCGCAGGCCTTCCCAGAGCGTCAACCGCGGGGCGCGGCGCAACTCGGGGTGCGTCTCGTGGCACGACGGCAAGGCGTAGTACGGTATGCGGCTGTCGAGGTGGTGAATGTGATGATAGCCGATGTTGGCGGTGATCCACCGCAGCGGCCAAGGCAGATCCAAATACGAGCTGCCGTCGATCGCCGCCTGAAAGTGGTCCCACCCCTCGTCCCGCTGCCAATACGTGGGATTGAACTGATGCTGCACGAAGAACAGCCAACTTCCCGCCGAGGCCGCCAGCGTGAGCACGGGCAGATGCAGCAGCAGAAACGTCGTCGTGCCCAGCGCCCACGCGCCCGATACGAACACGATCGCGAGCAAGACGTTGGTGCCATGAATGCTGAGCCGCTCGTCGCGCCAGTGCGCCGGGACGCGCCAGGGCAGTCGCTGCAGCAGGCCGAAATATAGAATCGGACCGATGCCGAACAGAATCAGCGGGTGGCGGTAAACGCGATATTGCCAGCGCTGCCAGGCCGACAGCTCGGCGTATTCCGCCACGGTGTGCATGGTCACGTCGCCCACGCCGCGGTGATCAAGCTGACCGTTCGTCGCATGGTGCTGGGCGTGCTGCCGCCGCCAGCACTGATAGGGGGTCAGCGTCAGCGCGCTCAGCAACACGCCGGTCAGCCGGTTGGCCGCCGGCGAGGCGAACAGCGCGCCATGTCCGCAGTCGTGCTGCAAAATGAACAACCGCACCAGCATGCCCGCCGTGGGCACGCCCACCAGCAGGGAAGCCCAATAACCGTACGGCAGGCACAGCCACATGCACCACCAGCCCAGCGCGAACAACGCCAGCGTCACGGCCAGTTCGTAAAGGCTCCGATACAAGCGGGCGCCGCGATGCGCGGAAAGGCCCTGCCGGAGCGTTCGCCACCGCGCGGTGGATTCCCCATCGGCCGGAAGGCCGATGTCTGGCGGGCGTGAAGATGGTGTGAGGCGGGTGTCAGCGGACGCTTCCATGCGCACAGGCATCACCAAGTCCGGTGGTTGATTCACGGGGAAAGTGTCGTTCCAAGGCGGGTCAGTTTACCGGCAAGCGGACTTCGTATCGAGTCATCTTGTTGATTTTTTGCGGCAGCTCCTTGACCTCCCCCTCCTCGCGGCACTGGGCGATCGACATCGCGTACGGCACCCAGGCGCCGCTGCGGTACTCGAACGCGTTCTTCTGCTCGTCTTCCAGCAGCGTGAACGGCTTCCCGTAGACTTTGGGGGGCTTCCGGGCCGGAATCTCAAACGCCGGACGCTCTGCCGCGGGAGCGCGATTCGGCCGGGCGGGCTTCTTTTTGCCGGCGTTTCTGAAGCGATTTTGATGCGCCATGCAGGATCTCCTGGGTCCGTCGTTGCTTGGCCGCCGTCACTGCGGAACGGTCACGGTTAGTGCTTGACGTGGGGTTTTACGGTCATGTGATCGCTCACGCGCCGGACGCCGGTGACGCCCGTTGCGGCTTGCATCGCCGCCTTGCGCTGGTGTTCGTATTGTATCGTGCCGGTAAGGGTGACGTCGCCGTTTTTCACCGCGGCGTCCACCCGGCAAGGGTTGCGAATGCCCCGCGTTGAGAGCTGATGATTGACGCGCTGCAGAATCAGGCGGTCTTCGCCTCGCTCGAGGGACATCATGGCATCCAGAGATGGAGGTGGGGAAACGCTAGCACGCGTGTCTTGCGCCGCTCAGCCGATCACGCGGCTGGTCGGCCCCTCGCCTTCCATGGCCCCGACCGCCCACGTGATGCCACCGCTGCCGACGACGATCAAACGAAAACGGTTGGGAGGCAGATCGGTCGCGAATTTCCGCTTCGACTTGCGACTGCAACCATGCATCCACTTGGCGGCTTGTTCCGACGTCGCGCAGGCGACCAGCACCGGCGCCGACTGGTCTTGCTCCGCGGCCGCGACGATGTCGCGGACGACCGTCAAGTCGGCCACGTCGGCGGCGAGTTTCTGCGCCCGACCATCGCGCAAATCGAGCAACAGCATCGTGGTGTGGTCGAGCCCGTCCGCGACGGCGGCGCGCATCGCCTGCCGCATCGGCGTCTGAAAGTCATTCATCAACTGGCGGCGCGCGGCGGGAGGAGCCATGGATCGGTCCTTTCAATGGGTATTCACCGGCGGGTCGTGGAGCGCCGCGGTGGACGCGGCGTTCCCGGAGGATGTCGGAACCTCAGCGACAGGCTGCTGTTCGTCGACAGGCGGGTCGCCGCTGAGCGGCGGCCATTCCTGTTTCAATCCTTCTTGCTCGATCATCCGCAGCAGCGACACGCTGATCTGAAACTCGGCGGCCACCTGCTCGAACGAATCACTCACCGCGCATCCGCGATCTTGCAGACGCACGAGCCGCAAGAAGACTTCCCGGCGGGCGGCGAGGTCCAACAGTTTGCTCATGGGTGATGCACCGGAGACTCGGCTCGATCGACCAAAGCGGCGGCGGCCGCGGCTTGTTGCTTGGCTAACTGATCGTTGTGGCGCAGCATGCACTGCGGATGCGTGCCGCCGGCCGAATACGACGGGGTCTTGCAGATCGGGCAGACGGCCCGCATCCGCACAGGTTGCACTGGCAGCGGCTTCTTGGTGGAACTCGCCATCGACACGTCTCCCTGAGCCAGGTGCGACCGCGTCGCTGGAGAGCGACGGAACGCCGCGCGGAAACGAATTCCGCGCGGGACGTCCATGGGTTGTCCGCGAACTCGCGCGCGGCGGAGCTAGCGACGACTGCGAAAGCCGCCCCGAGCGCCGCCCCCACCACCGCCACCGCCGGAACGTTCTTCGCGCGGGCGCGCTTCGTTCACCACCAGGCGACGGCCATCGACTTCCTGATCGTGCAGCGCGCGGATCGCGTTGTTCGCGCCTTGATCGTCGGCCATTTCGACAAAGCCGAAACCCTTGCTGCCGCCGGTGTCACGATCGGTGACGACCTGCGCCGAACGAACCGCACCGTGCGCTGCGAACATGTCTTCCAGCGTGGCGCTGGTGACTTGATAACTGAGATTGCCGACGTAGAGCTTCTTACTCACTGAACCATCCCCTGAGGAGGAGGCGGCGACCCTGCCGTTGCTTTCCGGGCCGCAAAGAAATGGACCAAAGTGGTGGTCCACCAAGCCGGGATGGCGAGAGAAACAACGGCCGCCCGAATCAGCAAATGAGCCGCGGGCCGAAATTGGAGTCGGCAAACCAGATGGCCTAAGTATACGGCCCCGGGGGCGAAAAGATAGGGCAAAAGCGCCGGCGACGCGGCGAAAGGGCTAAAAATCGCTCGCCTGTACGCACGGCGGCGCATCGGCGTTCACTGGATCGTCTTCCAAATCCGAAACCAAATCGCGCTCCTTGGGTCGCGTTCGCGCGGTAAGTGACTTCCGCAGCGCAGGATCGGGCGGCCGCAAGGCGTGGGAGTGGACTTGCTTTCGTTCGTGCGCACCGGCCTCACCGCCAGTGCCCCCTACCCAAGGTCCATTTCAACCCCAATGCGAAAAACCCAACCGTGGAAAAGCCCCCAAGCATCCATCATGAACAACCGTTACCCCGCTAACCCTTTCGACGGCGCATTCCAGTTCTTAGTGAACCAAGTCAATCGCTCGCTGGTGACCGAATTCGTCGCGTGATACGATGAACTTGGCGAGCGGCGCGTCGTGGTGCGCCTTACTTCGACGGCCCGCCGCTCTGGTCCCGACCGTTTTTTGCGCGTTATGCCCGTACTCGAACAGCTTGGACCCTATCGGATCGGCCGCCGTTTGGGACGTGGCGGGATGGGGACGGTCTATGCGGCCGTCAACGAACAGGATCAGCAGGCGGCGGCCGTCAAAGTGCTGGCCGCGGCCCTCTCGCAGGACGAAGGATTTCGCGATCGCTTCGAGGCCGAGGTCGAGTCGCTGCGCAAGCTACGGCATCCGCACATCGTGCGGCTGTACGGCTTTGGTGAACAGGACGGCGTGCTGTTTTACGCGATGGAGTTGGTCGAGGGGCGCAGCCTGGAGGAGGAACTGGCGGCGGGGCGGCCTTTCGATTGGCAGGATGTGACGCGGATCGCCATCCAAACCTGCCGGGCGCTGCGGCACGCGCACGATCGCGGGATCATCCATCGCGACATCAAGCCGGCGAACTTGATGCTCAATGCCCAGGAGGAAGTGAAGCTCTCCGACTTCGGCATCGCCAAGCTGTTCGGCGCCTCGGGCATGACGGTGGAAGGGGGCATCATCGGCACCGCCGAGTTCATGGCCCCCGAACAAGCCGACGGCCGCGCGGCGACCGAGCGCACCGATTTGTACAGCCTGGGCGGCGTGATGTACACGCTATTGGCGCGGCGCCCGCCGTTCCGCGCGCGGACGTTGCCGGAGTTGCTGCAATTGCAGCGCTACGCGGAGGCGGATCCCGTGCGTCGCTACGCGCCGGACACTCCGCCGGAGTTGGAAAAAATCATCGGGCAACTGCTGGCCAAGGAGCCGGAAAAGCGGCTCGCCAACGCGGCGGTGGTGATTCGCCGCTTGGAAGGCATGGTCGAGGACCTGGCGGACGCCGAGGATCGCGCGCCGCGCATCGCGCCGATCGCGCCGACCGATGCCGAGATCGCGAATGCGGCCACGCTCGCGGCGCCGGAAAATGGCCCGGCGCCTGCCAGCCCGTCGGCGACGTTGGAGTTCCTCCCCGGCGCGCCGTCGCCGGCCGTGGATCGCGCGGCAAGCACCCGCGTGGCCCCCACCGCAGCCGCCGGGGAAGCGCCGGTCCGCGCCGTGGACGAGGAGTTCCATCTCGCCCCCACGCTACTGCGACAAACCACGCGCACGTTCAAGACGGTCGAAGAGGCCGACTTGGAAGACGCCGAGCGCGGCGACGAGACTTCCCACGCGTTCGCATGGCAAACAGCCGCCTTGGCCGCCACGCTGCTGGGCCTTGGCCTGCTGATCTGGTGGTTGTTGCAGCCGCCCGACGCCGACACGCTGCTGGCCCGCGTCGAGTCGAACTCCAGCACTCCGCAGACGCTCGCCACCGTGGAGGACGACATCGAGGCGCTGTTGACGAATCCCGAATTCGACGTGAGCCTCTCCGATCGCGCCAAGTTGCAGCGCTATCAAGAGGACATCGCGATCGACAAGCTCGAACGCCAGTTCGAACGCGAGGCCCGCCGCGTGGGAAGCGGCAAGAAGCTGACGCCGATCGAGCGCGCCTACCTCGACGCCATTCGCACCCTGCGCCGCGACGAGGCCGCCGGCGCCGACAAGCTCGACGCCTTGATCCGCCTGTTCGGCACGTCGCCGGAAAGCGGCATCACCACGCAACGCATCTTGGAAGCGGCCCGACGCCAACGGTTCAACGCCCGGCTCTCCGTCACCGAAGCGATGACCGACGACTTGAATTCGCTGGAAAAACAACTGAGTACGGCCGCCGACCTCCGCGAGGACGATCCCGACGACGCGCGGATTATTTACACCGGCATCATCGATCTCTACGGCGACAAGCCCTGGGCGGCGGAGACGATTCAGAAAGTGCGACAACTGCTCGCCGAGCTTCCACCCCCTCGCCAGGAACAACAGGCCGCGCCCGAGATCGCAACGCAGGACGCAACTTCCCCGCCTCCTACCGAGTCGTCCGAGCCATGAGTTTTCCCCGGACCCGCCTGAGGCGACTGCGTTACCTGCCACAACTGCGCGCGTTGACGCGCCAGGTGCGGCTCGACGCGGGGCAGTTGATTCTGCCGTTGTTCGTGCGCGACGGCGCGGGAGCGCCGCGGGAAATCGCCTCGATGCCGGGGCAATATCAATGGACGCTCGCCGACCTGGCCTGCGAAGCGGAAACGGCGCAACGGCTGGGTCTCGGCGGCGTGATCTTGTTCGGCATCCCCGCCCGCAAGGATGAAACAGGGAGCGACGCCCACGACGACGGCGGCATCATCCAGCGCTCCGTGCGCGCCGTGAAGGCCGCCGCGCCTGAGCTGCTGGTCATCACCGACGTCTGCTGCTGCGAATACACCAGCCACGGCCATTGCGGCGTCGTCCATCAGACCACGCATGGCCACGACGTCGATAACGACGCCACGCTCGAACTCCTCGCGCGCCAGGCGGTCAGCCACGCGCGGGCCGGCGCCGACGTGATCGCGCCCAGCGGCATGATGGACGGCATGGTAGCGGCGATCCGCGCCGGTCTCGATCAGGCCGGCCGGACGGAGACGCCGATCTTGAGCTACGCGGCCAAGTACGCCAGCGCTTTCTACGGCCCGTTTCGCGACGCCGCGGAAAGCGCTCCGCAATTCGGCGACCGCCGTACTTACCAGATGGACTATGCCGCCGATCCCGGCCAGGCGCTCCGCGAAGTGGAGCAAGACCTGGCCGAAGGGGCCGATCTGGTGATGGTCAAGCCGGCGCTCGCGTATCTCGATATCATCCACCGCGTGCGTACACAATTTCCCGGCGTGCCGCTGGCGGCGTACAACGTCTCCGGCGAGTACAGCATGATCAAAGCCGCCGCGGCCCAAGGTTGGCTGGACGAACGCGCCGTCGTGCTGGAAAGCTTGTCGGCCCTCCGCCGCGCCGGGGCCGAGATCATCCTCACCTACTGGGCCAAAGACGTGGCCGAATGGCTGCGGCATCAGTAGGTCAGGCTCTCCAGCCTGACGGAGAAAGCGCCACCAGGCACAATACGCCCCCGTTCAAGCGTCAGGCTGGAAAGCCTGACCTACGGTGAAAGGGCGCTATGGCGTCGCCTGGGCGGTTTCGAGGGCCTGGGCCGCCTGCTGCTGCTGGGCGGCGAGTTGGGCCACCAGGCGGCGGTTGTCGATATCGATGCGGTCGGCCGTGGCGCGGACCTCGGCCAGCTTCTTGGTGACCTTGGCGAGTTGGTCCTGCACCAGCTTGGTTTCGGCCTCGGTGCGGGCCAACTCCGCCTGGAGCATCTTGATTTCGTCGTTGCGGAAGACGATTTGTCGCTGGACGTCCTCGTTGGCGAACTTCATGTACTGAAGGTCCTGTTGCCAGGAGGCGATCTCGGCGAGCAGCAGCGAGCGCGACCGGTAGAGCGTCTGCAGGGCATGGCCGTAATCGGTCAACGGACGGCGGTACTTGCCGCTCGCGTCGCCACGCCCCGCCGTATGCTCCGCGGCGATGAAATCCTTCCCATCGAACTCCATTTCCTTCTTCTGTTCCGCAGTGAACACGCCGGGGAACTGTTGTTCGAGCTGGTCAGCGGTTAGACCGTCGAAGACGCCGTAGCGATCGTGCGGGAGGTTCTCGTAGGCGATCCACGGCGCGCCTGCTTGAAACGCGGTGACTAATTTCTGCTGTTCGCGGGGCGACATGGAGCGCGCGGGCGCGACGGCGAACTTGCCGCCGGCGGCGTCGACGGGTGGATTTTCCAGCACGACAAACTCACCGAGGTAACGCCCCGGCTGGGCGTTGGCGGCCGGATTGCCGGCCAGCGGCGAGCCCTCGAACATGTAGAGCGACTTCTTCGGTTCGATGGAGAGCGGCGTCGGCCGCGCCGGGTCGGCCTGCAGCGTGAAGATCAACGGAGCGCCAGGCGTGTTGGCGGCCGGCACGACGCTGCCAATCCACAGGCGGCCGCGATCGACCACGAGGCGGCTCAGTTGATCGCGGAGTTGCTTGCGGCCGGCGGCTTTTTCCGGCGCCGCGCCCATTTGAATGAGTGCGTCGCGGGCGTTGGCGTCGTCGCCGTTGCGCATGAGCGCGTTCTCCGCGCTCGTGCGATCGAGACTGGTTTTCATCGACTTGGCGGCGCGCTGCCAGCCGCGCAGATCGTGCGTGTACATCGCCAAATAGAAGAACACCAGGGCGACGACGATCAGGAAGCCCAGGATGATCTTGCTGGCCAGATTCATGGCGTTTCGTCTCGTGTTCAGCGCGGCGCGAACGGCACCCATGCCGGAATAGCCGAAGGGTCCGGCCCAGCCGACCTAAACCGATGTTAGACAGCGGATTAGGTCGCGTCAAGCCGCCAGGCTTCGCTGGCTTGCCAAGAGGGCGCTGTTTGCCCGATCCGCCTGGGCTAACGGATCGGCCATGATTGCTACATCCGCTTAAGTCCGCACGATCGAACTGCCGAATCATGCTGCGCGTGAACGATTCGCCCTGGGAAGAGTTACTGGCGTGAGTATGATCCTGAGTCCGCGGCCCGACAGTCCACCCCTGCCCGGCAAGGCGGCGTGGGGAGAGTTCGTGCTCGGCCTGGAGCGCACGCA
>JALHLM010000212.1 GCA_022844585.1 Pirellulales bacterium
CAGGATCTCGGCGGGTTCGCCAGGCTGAATCTCGTCCTGTGGTTCGGCGACCGCGGGAAGCCTGTCAAAGCTTAAGCGCCCTTGCTGATCGCAACCGAAGTTGCCGCACTCGGGCTGCCATGAAATGGAACTGCCGCTCGGCGCCCCACCGCTCGAGACGTAAGGGCATTCCGAGTCCAAGTAGGCGGCGAGTTCCACGCCATGGTCGCTGCCGGGGATCACAGTCCAGTCGCCCCAACAACCCGACCACAGGTTTTCGGACTGACTGTCCAACCAGGTCAGAATCGAGTTGCAAGTCTTGCAGCAGTTTGCGCAACAACCGCCGTCGCAGGAGGCCTTGTCGCCCGGCATGGCGAACAATTCCGCGGGCGGCTCGTCGGCTAAGGTTTGAGAGGCGGAGCACAGCGACCATACGAGAGCCGCCAATCCGAGCGAGTGAAGTCCGTTCCGCTGTCGCATGGCGCAATCCTTTGTTCGAAGAACATTCGGAGATTCTTGCCGAACTGCGAGAGCAGTCCGTCTCCAGAGCGGGCGGATTATAGGAGTGTCGCGCAGTCGACCCCAAGGCCAATTCGGCCCTACCCTTGTTGCGAGGACCGCTCTGCTTTGCGACTTGCTAAACCGTTGCAAATTCACGCCTTAGAGGCGAGGTGCAAGCGTTTGGTCCGGTCTTGAGCAGCGATTGCGGGCGATCCGTAAGGAAAACTGCCTCATGCGGCGGACTCTGGAAGTGCGATGAAGCGAAGTGGAATCCGCGATACCTAGCAAACCTTGCGGTTGTTTCTTACGTAGTGGCTCGCGTACACTGGCAGTGGACCGCGGCATTGCCCGGCTTGCCCCATTCGCTTCGCGACCGTATTTTTGCCGCCTATGAACTACCGCTCCTCGAACAACTGGTGCGCCAACGCCGCGGATGTTTCGCGGCTGGTGACGCATTGGTTGCAGGTGGCGGTACTCGTTTGGCTGTGCGCAACGCTCATTTTGACCAGCCCAGGCGTCGTACTGTTGGTCGCGGCGAATCCGTACGAAACGGATGCTCCGGAGGGGTCCGAACGGGCGTCTATTGACGAAACCAGCGTATCGTCTCCATCGCGCCGGACTTGTCCGCGCCAACTGATCTGCCGCCGCGTGTTGATCTCCTGCGCGGCTATCGTGCCATCGACGCCGCTGCCCGCGGCTGGTTCGCAAAGGCGCCACGACTCTCGTCCCATGCCCGACGCGCAACTCGGCGCCGGCGTACCCTTGCGCTGTTGATCGAGCGGCAAGCTGCTCTGGCCGATTCTCGCCGCGTCACATCGAACTGAGCGACTACCCGCGGCGCTCCGATTGCCAATTCGCGTAGCTTTCGTGTTGCCGCGACGTTTGTCGCGCACCACGCCAACGTTCGCGAATCGGCTTACTGCCACATCCAACCAGCGGTGCATGCATGGAAAAAATCCTTCGAGGCGTCCAAGAATTTCAAACCCGGGACTTTCCGCCCCAGCGGGAATACTACGAGAAGCTGGCGGCCAAACAACAAAAGCCCATTGCTCTGTTTATCACGTGTTCCGACAGCCGCGTCATTCCGCACCAAATTACGCGGACGGAGCCCGGCGACCTGTTTCAACTGCGCACGGCCGGCAACATCATTCCACCCTACGGCGCGGTGGTGAGCGGCGAGAGCGCCACGGTGGAATACTCGATCGCCGTGCTGGGCATTCGCAACATCATCGTCTGCGGGCATTCGCAGTGCGGGGCTATCAAGGCGTTGATCGAGGCCGGAAATCTTGACGAGTTGCCTGCCGTGAAAAGTTGGTTCGCTCACGCCGAATCGACGCGCCGCATCGTGCGTCAGAAATACGATCATCTCTCGCCCGTCGAGCGCGCTATTGCCGCCACGGAGGAGAATGTTCTTGTTCAGATGAACAACCTGAGCACGCATCCTTACGTCGCGGCGCGATTGGCGACCGGGGACTTGAACATTTATGGCTGGTACTACGACATCGGCACAGGGCAGATCCTGCAATACGATCAGCAGGAAGGGGAATTCATGCCGTTTGACGGCGAAGTACGCGCCGCGGCGCCCCTGCCCCTGCGTGGACGCATGACAGGCGCCGGGCTGAGTCTCGCCCAGGTCACGAACGGGTCGGCCGAATGAGCGGAAGTTCGATGAAGGATTCGGAAACCAAGCCCACGCTTGCACGCCATTGGCGCGACGATTTGCTGGCGTCCATCGTCGTGTTCCTCGTGGCGCTGCCGCTGTGCATGGGCATCGCCATCGCATCCGGCGCGCCGGTCGCGGCAGGACTGGTGACGGGAATCATCGGCGGACTGATCGTCGGCGCGCTCGCCGGCAGCCCGTTGCAGGTCTCTGGACCCGCGGCGGGTTTGACGGTGATCGTCTATGAGCTGATCGCCAAACACGGCATCGAGACGCTGGGCGTCGTCGTGTTGTTCGCGGGCTTGATTCAACTCGCGGCCGGCGCTGCGCGCCTGGGGCAATGGTTTCGGGCCGTGTCGCCAGCGGTCATTCACGGGATGCTCTCCGGCATCGGCGTGTTGATCTTCGCCAGTCAGTTCCACGTAATGGTGGACGACAAGCCGCGCGAGAACGGCGTGCGCAATGTCGCCACTATTCCCGAGGCGATCGCCAAGGGATTGCCGCTGCCTGCGTTTGTGCCGCCGGAGATTCGCGCCGAGCGCAAGAACTTGCTGCGCGAGTTGGGAGACGTCCATGAACGGCAGTTCGAAATTGCCGCCTGGGTTGCGGAGCGCGTCTCCATTGCCGGTAGCGACGAAGAGCACCAGGAACAGGCCAAGTCCTTGGCGGAGCTCGTTACTGCGCAAGAGCAAGTCCTCCAACAACTGCATGAAGTCGAATCGCGCATCGAGGAATTGAACGAGCATGATCCTGCGAAGGCGAATCGACCGGATCGTGAAGCCGCGTTGGCGGCAGCAGTTGTCGCTACCGAGGCCGCACTCGCCGAGTTGAAGTTGCCGCATACCGAGAAAGTGGAAGTAACCCAGCGGAACGCGGTGACGGCGATCGGCGGCGTGGCGAATAGCCTGAAAAGTCATGAATGGGCGGCGAAAGTCGGCATTCTGACCATTCTCGTGATCGTGGCCTGGCAGGCGCTCGCGCGCGGCGCGTTGAAGATGGTGCCGGCGCCGCTGTTGGCCGTGGTCGCTGCGACTGCCGTGGCGGCCTGGCTCAGCTTGCCGGTGCTGTATGTGGAAGTCCCCGAGCGGTTGATGGATGGCTTGCACATTGTCAACTGGACGTCGCTGCGCGATTTGCCGGTCGGCTCGCTAGCGATGAACGCGTTGATGATCGCGGTGATTGCCAGCGCGGAGACGTTGCTCTGCGCCTCGGCAGTCGATCGCATGCACTCAGGTCCTCGCACCAAGTACGACCAGGAGTTGATGGCCCAAGGCATCGGCAACGTGTTCGCCGGCATGGTCGGCGGGCTGCCGATGACGGGCGTAATCGTGCGCAGCGCCGCCAACGTGCAAGCCGGCGGCAAGTCGCGGCTGTCGTCCATTTTGCACGGTGCATGGCTACTCATCTTTGTCGTCGCACTCGGATTTCTGTTGAAGCTCATCCCGACGGCGTGCCTCGCCGGCATTCTGGTTTACACCGGCTATAAGCTGATCAATCCGAAGAGTTTTATTACCCTATGGAAGCAGGATCGCGGCGAGGCGATTGTCTACGCCATCACCGTGATCATGGTCGTCTGCACCGATCTGTTGATCGGCGTCGCGACTGGGATTGTGTTGGCAGCGCTCAAGCTGGTGCTCACCTTCTCGAACTTGCGCGCCAAGTTGCAGGTGAACGCCGCTGAATCCCGCGCGATGCTTTCCCTGGCCGGCGCGGCGACATTTATCCGCCTGCCGGTGCTGGTCGACGAGCTGGATCGCGTGCCCGCCGGCGTCGAGCTGCATGTCGACTTCCAGAGGCTCGACTTTATCGATCACTCGTGCCTGGAAACCCTGATGAACTGGGCAAAGCAGCACGAGTCGAGGGGGGGGCGATTAGTGATCGATTGGGACTCGCTACACGCGCGGATCGGGCGCGATGCAGCGCATCTCGCGCCGCCGATAGAGTCGCGCCCGCTGCCCAGGCCGCACGTCGGCGCGACGAAGGAATAGCCAGGCGCAAACCACGCGGAAATAGAATTCTTCGTTGCGCCCGCAAACTCTGCCTGGTCGGCATGACCGGATCGGCGTTTCGCGGCGTCCACTCTTTACGACGGCTTTTGCCGTTGCGACCGTCGTGATCGCTTTGTCTTTGCGTCGATAGAAGCCCATGGCGGTGCGCTCTCATTGCGTCGCCATGCTTCTGGCAAAGGATGGCGGTATGAAGCGGCACGGATGGAAGCTGTTCGCACTGTTTGGCATGTTGTCCTGGTCCGCCACGGCCATGGCCGACGGCGTGATTCGCGACGGGCTTGGAGCGCGGTCTACCGGACGCGGCGGCACGAATATCGCCTTCGCCGACACGGGCGTCATCATTTACGACAACCCTGGCGGCATGACGAACGTCGCCGGTTGCGGATTGGCCGAAGCCGGCTTCGATATTCTGTTGCCCAGTACGGTCTACGGCGACGCCGACAATCCGGGGGGCGTGGACGGCGCGGATAACCCGTTTCCCGCCGGACAAGTGTCGATTATTCGCAAGTTCAACGGAGGCCGCCTGGCGCTCGGCGCCGGCTTCTTCGCGCCGGCCGGATTTGGCTCGGACTATTTGATGGAAGGCCCGGCGCCGTTTTTCGGGGGCCCGCAACAGTACAAGTCGCTCGGCATGATGATGAAACTCCTGCCTGGAGCCGCGTATCAGGTGACTGACCGTCTGAGCGTGGGCGCGACGCTCGGCGTGGGCATCAACCACATGGAGCTTGAGGGGCCGTACTCCCTGCAATCCCCCGGACAGTTACAAGGCACGCCGGCGCTGTTTGACCTGCAAGCCACCGGCGCCGCGCCCGTCTGGTCGGTCGGCATGCAATACAAAGCGACCAAACGCACGACCTTGGGCCTGACCTACATCGCGGAGACTAGGTTCCACAATCACGGCGATACCGTGATGCAGATTCCGGGCATCGGCGTGAACGAGTATCAAACCGACCTGCAAGTGACCTGGCCGCAATCACTCGGCTTGGGCGTGAAGCACCGGCTATTCCGAGATTTAACGGTGGCCGCCGACGTGATCTGGTTCGATTGGTCGAACGCCAAGGAAAGTTACACGGCCAACTTCAGCGAGCCGACCAATCCGGTCGTCGGCGCATTGGCACCGACGCTGACGGAAGAATACCCGTTGAATTGGCGCGACAGCGTGACGGTGCGACTCGGGTCGGAATACTACCTGTGCGGGCACCGCACCATTCGTGCGGGCTACATCTACCATCGCAACCCCATCCCGGATGCGACGCTCACGCCGTGGATTCAAACGACGCTGGAGCACGGCGTGTCCGCGGGCTACGGCTGGCGATTCAACCGCGTGTGGAATCTCGACGTCGCCTATCAGTACAACTGGGGCAGCGACCGCAACGTCGGCGACAGCAGCTTCATCGGCGACGACTTCAGTAACAGCCGCATAGTGACCGAGGCCCACTGGGCCTACTTTAGTGTGATGCGGCCGTTCTAGCGCAACAACCCACGCGCGCTTGAACTGCTCCATTGGCTACGACTACGAACCGCTATAGATTCGCGCAACAAGCGCGTTCACACGCTCCCAGTCACCCTCGCAAAAGCAACGTTTGGGAATGAATTGCAGTAAGAATGTTCGCCCCTCGCGTCGTTCATAGATACTCATACCGTCTTCGAGAAACGAAACGTAGAGCGAGTTCCAGCCGAAAATGCAGAGTGAGCTCGCACGACGAATTTCACATGCCGCGCGGACGAAAGTGATGCGGAACCAGCGATCGTCGAATATAGGCGGCGGCTCCTGCGCCGTCGTCATCTGGCGCCGGTAGAAGCCAACGACCGATCGTAGAGCGATCAGGCAGAAGATCGCCAAAAGCGGCAACATCAGGAACCGGAGATGCGGCAGCGTTATTGCTGCCCAAGTCGTGGCACTGAAAATCACCACAAAGTACGCCACGCTCGCGGCATTCTCCCGCCATTGACGCGGGATGAACGGCTTGGGCGGCACGACGACGTCCGTGGCGCCCACACGGCCTTCGACGACGATGGGCGGCTCGAACTCGTTCGATGCTAGTTTATAGTCGACTTGAAATCCAAATGAACCCGGCGCGGCATAGGGGTTCGATCTTGGCGAGTCGGTATTCATGGTCAAGCGAGCGATTCGACCAACGCGGACGCAACCGCGTTGGTCGAACGTGTCGACTGGATTGACTGGCGTCGCGAACTGCTACTACAGCAGTCCCTTGAGCGCCCCGATCGCTGCTTCGTAATTGGGGTGTTCGGCGACTTCCTTGACTTGCTCGGCGTAGACGACTTTGCCGTCCTTGTCGAGGACGAACACGCCGCGGGCCAGCAGTTTGAGTTCCTCGATCAGCATGCCGAACTTCTGGCCGAAGTTGCGATCCTGGTAGTCGCTCGCCACGCGCATGTTTTTGATGCTCTCGGCGCCGCAGAAGCGATTCATCGCGAACGGCAGGTCGAGGCTGACCGTGACGGCGTTGATCTTGTCGCCGAACGAATTCAGCTCGTCATTGAACTTCTTGGTCTGCGCGGCGCAGACCGGCGTGTCGAGCGACGGCACCACGCTGATAAAGCTCGGCTTGCCCTTCAAATCGGCCAGCGTGAGGGTCTTCAGGCCGCCTTCGAAGTAGTGCAGCGTGAAATCCGGCGCGGCCTGGCCGGCCTGGACGGCCTCTCCAGCGAGTGTGAGCGGAGTTCCCTTGAACGTGACGGCGCCGGAGCGTGACATGGTCGATTTCCTTGAACGTGATGGTCAAAACGTGAGATCTGCCCCGGCAACGACGCCGAGCGGGCGAAATCGCGTCAAATGGTGTGCTTGAAATGGCTGTGGCCCGTAATATCGCACACCAGGCCGTCGCGACAAGGGGCCGCACGCCTTCCGGCGGCACAGGCGAACCACCCCGGCGGGCGGCGTGGTAGAATGGGAATGGAGGCCAAACCGATGCTGAGCCGCGAACGACTCGAAGAATATCGCCGCATGACCCCCGGCGAACGGCTGGCACTTTCCCTGCAAGCGATGCGCGAAGCATGGCCCTATCTGCTGATGGGCCCGCCGGAAGTGGTGGATCGCCGTTTTGAGGCGATTCGCCGGGAGAATGACGCCAGGAACAAAGCTCTTTTGGAGCGATGGGCGAAGGCAGAGAATGGACAAATTGGATGACGTCGCGCGACGATTTGTCGCGCTCCTCGATCAGTTCGGGGCGCCCTACGCGATCATGGGTGGCATGGCGGTCAGGCTCTACGGCTTGCCGCGGGCCACGTACGACGTCGACTTCGTTGCTACGATTCCCCGTGACAGACTGGCGCAGCTCTTTATTGCCGCCGATCAACGGGGGTTTGCGATCCCTGACGCGCAACGCACAGGCTGGATCGACTCTGTTCGCAGCTTCGCGGTGATCAAGTTTCAATCATACGCGGATCAACGCTCGGTCGACGTTGACGTATTTCTGGTGGAAAGCCCGTTTCAGCAATCGGTTTTGAAACGCCGCCAACTCGTAAGCGTCGACGGCTGGGACGCCTGGTACGTCACCGCCGAGGATTTGATCCTCCTTAAGCTCCTGGCCGGACGCAAAAAGGACCAGGCAGACGTAGCGGACATCTTGCTCGTTCAGGGCCAACTCGACGAGGCTTACCTGCGCGACTGGGCAGCGAAGCTGTCAGTCGCCGCCGAACTCGAATCGGCCCTCAGCGAGCGGCCTGATTGACCCTGCGTGCCGTGCCGGCTTTGCCGCTTGCAATGCTACTATAAGCGGATATGATACTAGCCGTCCGCTCCGTGGTTCGCCCCTCACGTCGCGGCGCCCACAGCCATTGCAGGTCTTCCAACAGAGGGGGCGAAATCGCCTTTTGCTGTGAGGAGGAGCGGCAATGATTCAGCTTGCGCCCGGCTGGGAATTGGACGTCGAACGGGGACCCGATTGGCTCTTTGTCCGGGTCCGCTGCCCTGATCTGCCGGTGGACGAACTGCCCCTGCTGGCGGACGCCATCTGGCGGCTCATGACGCAGCACTTCTGCTATCGCCTCGTGCTGGAGTTGAACGAGGTTCACCTGCTTCACAGCCGCCTGATCGGCCAGCTCGTGATGTTGCACAAGCGCTTGGCCAACCACGATGGCGGCATGATGCGCGTCTGCGGATTGTCGCCAGAAAATCGCGCCGTGTTGGAAATGAGCCGACTGGAACGGCGATTCCCGAACTACGAGAACCGCGAACAAGCGGTGATGGGACATCGGCCGGCGCAGCCGCGCTGATTGGCGCGTGATGACGGTGCAGCGTTGTACAAGTACAAGCCCAGGGAAGGCCCTCGTAGTCTTCGCAAGATAGCAAGACTTTGGGCGGCCTTCCCTGGGCTTATTTTGAGCGCTGTTTTATTTCGCGCTCCGCGCTTGTTCGAGCACTTCCGCGACGCTGACCGGCGCCCCGTCGCGGCGTTTGCTTTCGTCGGCCGCTTCCATGAAGGCGTAGATCTCCAGCGTCTCCTCAACGCTTACGGGCGACTTGCCAGTGTGAAAGAAGCGGACGATTTCTACGACCAGCGGTTCGTAACCACCGTAGGGTCCGACGTCTGTGATGCGGTCCGCGCCAAAGACGGTTGCGCCGTAGCCGGTCGAACCGTCGCGCAGTCCGCGAAACGTGCCGATGCGATCGCCAGCCCACTGGCCAATCACCAAGTCCGCGCCGGGCGTTTGCACGCGCCGCACTGTCTGGCAACCGGTGCCCATCACCGTGAACAACGTCTCGACACCATGAATGCCGTACCAGAATAAGTCGGGATGATGCTCTTCGTACGTGCAGGGACTAAACGCCTCGCAACCCAGAACGAGACCAGCGGCCTCGCCCGAACGCGCTTTCAGCGTGCCGGGGCTGAATCGCAATGACGAGCTCGAGAAACAGGGCACGCCGTGCTGTTCCGCGAGGCGAAATATCTCAACGGCATCGGCCAGCGATCCGGCCAACGGCTTATCAATGAACACTGGCTTCTTGGCCTCAAACACCGGGCGCACTTGTTCCAGATGCGGCCGGCCGTCGACACTTTCCAAGAACACGACATCGACTTTTTCCAACAGCGCCGGAATTGAATCGACGATCTCCACCCCAAGCCCGCGCAGTTCCTCGGTATAGCCGGCGACGCGATCGCGACTGGAAGCGACATCGGGACTACCGCCCGGAAACGCCGCGACGACCTGCACGCTGGCCAACTCACTGCCCGCGGGAGCGTCTTTCAAGAGCTTGGTGAACGCGCCGCAGTGCGAAGTATCGAGGCCGATCATGCCGGCCCTGAGAATGCGAGTATCTTGAGCGGACGATAATGTCGTCATGGCGACGTAGAGCGCGAATGTAGCGGCGAGAGTGAGAGCGGAAGGATGGTTCATAGCGGTCGATTCGTTGGCGAGGTTGGACGGAAGGATTTCACCACGGAGGGCACGGAGAACACGGAGGAAATGATGGCGTTTTGAATCGCAGAGGCGCTGAGACGCGGAGAGGAG